>NZ_JBFXGG010000052.1:0-21642 GCF_050178255.1 Desulfococcus sp.
TGAGAGCATCCCCAACGCACCGCTTTCCCGGAGAGAAAGGATCTCCATCAGCGTGGCGGGTTTGATGAAGTGTGAGAAATAGGGCCGGTTGTCGAAAACCGGAGAAACGTCGAATTTATACCGGGCCGGAAATCGCTCCGAGGCGGAACCGAGGATTCCCAGGGCGCCGTCATGGAAGAGAGGGGCGTCGATCCGGTTCCAACGATTGGCCTCGGCGGGCTCGATTCCCGGAAACCAGACCGGATCGAAACGCCGGTCGGTGCAGAATGACCGGATTTCAGCGATATCTTTCGGTGTCAGCGGGCCGTTTGTGATCATCAGCTGGACGGTCCTGAGGCTCCGGATCATCACCAGACGATCTTCGGGATGCGTCACGCCGGACATGTGCAGCGCCGCCGCTGCCGTCGCCAAAAGCCGCAGGCATGCCCTTGGGGGCAGATCCGAGGGACCGCTCACGGAGAGAATCCCTCCGGACGACAGCCGTGTGAGGGCCTCGCCGAACGCTTCCACGGTGTGGAGATGGTCGGGCGTCAGGGCGGAAGGGGCGGGATCCCCGATGACGATCAGATCGTAGCGGCGGGGGGCAGACCGCAGGAAGCCTCTCGGCGCGCCCACCGTCAGGTGAACGTTCGGCAATGCGAGATACCGGCCCGGTCCGCTCTTTCGGGTCTCTTCGAAGAGCGTCCGCCATCCTGGATTGGACAAAACGACATTCACGGCCCGTGCCTCTCCGGCGAAGGCCCTGGCGAGATGTTCCATGGCCGGGGCCTCCAGCACGAGCACCCGGGGCTGGGAAACAAGTCGGTAGGCCAGGGCTTCCGGGAGGTAGTCGAGATAGGTCGGCGCCTCGGTCCGCTCCGGCGTGGTCGGCAGCGGCATGAAGGCTTCGCCGCCGTCGACGAATGCGCCCCACTGGGCCCCGACGCTGCCCTGGAAGGCGAGACTGAGGCCGGGGGCATATCGATAGGGAGCGAGACGGTTTCGGGTTACGGTGATCCTTCCAATCGGGGTGAAGATATCGGTCAAAATCTCCACACCCTCGGCACTGAGGGCGATGGATAGGGGTTTGTCCGGGGACGTGATCAAACGGACGGCATGCTCCGGGTTTACGGCCGGCCCCAACAATGCCGCCGATACCAGGAGGGCGGCCCACCTCTTCCGATCCGGCATCACCATGAGCGCCGATGCTGCGAATCCCCCGCTCCACGGCAACCAGAGTCCCGCAGCCTCCGGCAGCCACAACGCCGGGAGGGCGCCAAGACATCCCGCGGCCGCACCCAGCAGATCGGCCCGATAAACCGAGCCCGCGATCGTCCCTCTTGCACTATAGGCCAGACCCACCCCGCAGGCTGCGGCCAGAAAGGGCAGAGACAGGACGAGGTAGAGGGCTGCGAGATGAAGCGCCTCGAAGGGCGACCAGACCCATTCTCCCGGAAAGACCGGGATGCGTTGGGACAGTTGGAAGCAGCACACCGTGCCTGTGGCGAACATGGCTGCAAATCCGGAGAACCACGCCTGGAAAGATCCGAGGAGCCGGGCGCGTTGCCGGGCGAGCAGGACCCCGCTCACCCCGTAGCCGAGCAGCGCGAGACTGAGGACCATAAACGCCAGGTGGTGGAATCGGGTGACGGCCAGGAGACGCACCAGCATGACCTCGTAAGCCAGCGCCGATCCCGACAGCAGGAAAACAGAGGCGCTCAAGGTGGACGGCATGCCTTTCATGGCCTGCGGGTCAGGGGCACGAAGCGGACGGGCAGGATCTGGCGGGTCGTGAGGACGCCGTCTTCATCCTTGGCCACCAGCACCAACTGCTGCACCGAGAAGGGACCGCCGACGGGGATGACCATTCTCCCGCCGTTTTTCAGCTGAGACAGGAGCGGCGGCGGAATGTGGTCGGCCGCCGCCGTCACGATGATGCCGTCGAACGGCCCCTTTTCTTCCCATCCGAAATAGCCGTCGCCCACCCTGAGGCTTACCTGATCGTAGCCCTCCGCCCGGAGCGTTTCAGCCGCCGTCTCGGCCAGAGGCCGGATGATCTCCATGGAGTAGACCTGCATCCCCATTTCCGCGAGCACGGCGGCCTGGTAGCCCGATCCGGTGCCCACTTCAAGGACGCGATCGCCGGGGTTCAGCGCCGCCAGATTGCTCATGAGGGCGACGATGTAAGGTTGGGAAATTGTCTGGCCGTACCCGATGGGGAGCGGCGTGTTGTCGTAGGCCCGGTCAGCGGATTCCGGAGGGACAAACCGGTGTCGCCTTACCGTCTTCATGGCCCGTATTACCGCCGGATCCAGGCGTTGGGCGCCGATGGCCTTTCCGGTAGCGGCGACATCGGCCGCGATGGCCTCGACAAGCGCGGCCCGGGCCGCCGTGAACGCCTTTTCGTTCGCTGCTTCGGCGATTGCGGAACCGGGAACGGGAAAAAGCCAGACCCATGCTGTCAACGTGTAAAACAGTGTTCTGAACATGAGGATATCTCTCCTTACGCCGTCCTGATGTCCATATTCCTGACTCGAGTTTCGACTTTCACAGGCCGTATCTTTCCGGTCACCATCATGAAAGTCGAAAGTTGAATTCCTGAAACGGGAGCTTTTTTTGGCGGCTTGGGTCGGCCCCGTGTCCGAGACGCCCCCGGCATCACAAATCCGAAGTTTTTCGCATCACCAACCAGCAAACCAGGCCTGCGACCCCGGAAGCGGCGGCCATTATCCCCAATACCTGAATCTTGTCGTTCCAATTCAGTGAGCCGAACCACATGGCGGCGGCACCGGAGGTCATGAGGGAAAACATCAGAAAGGACGCGGCCGCTCCTGCGCCGCGATTGACCTGTTCCAGAACCAGGTTGTTGCTGGGGGGGCGGCTCAGTCCGGATGCAAAGGAGATGACAAACATCGGCAGGGCCAGATCCCACGGGCTGTCCTGGGGGGTCAGTATGAGCCATGTCCCTCCGATGATCAATCCGATAAAACCCATTGTAATGATATCGCGGGAGGATATCAGCCGGTTCAACCGGGTGCAGACAAAGGCTCCGAGCATCAACGCCATGGCGTTGAAACCGAAGAAATATCCGTAAACCTGCTCGCTCAGGCCAATCTGCGTAATATAAATATCCGATGAAGCTGCAATGAAGGAGAATATCGGGATGGAACCGAGAGATACCACGAGGGTCAACCCCATATACCGCCGGTTTCGGATCAGATGTCCGTAATTGGACAAAAACTTCGTTCGAGGTGTTTGAGAAGTCTGCCGGAGGGTTTCCGGCATTCGGTGCACGCCGAGAAAAGCGATGAGCCCCATCCCGCCGAGGATCACAAAAATCCACTGCCATGAGAACCTGGCGATGATCCATCCGCCGATCACCGGCGAAAGCATGGGCGCCAGCGCAACGACCACGCCCAGATACGCCAGCACCTTTTCCCGGTCCCGTGCGTCGAAGACATCCCTGGACACGGCGAGGGCGAGCGACGATGCGGAAGCCCCGCCTGCCGCTTGAATCATACGGAAAGCGATAAGGCTGATTGCATTGGGCGAAAGCGCGCATAGAAAACTGGCGACAACATAGAATCCGATACCGATTTTCAGCAGTGGTCGTCGTCCGAACCGGTCCGAAAAGGGGCCGTACACCAACAGAAAACTACTGTAGACCACGAAAAAGCCCACCAGGGTCAGGTTGATGAACCAAAGGGGCTCCTGCCAGTTTCGGACCAGAGACGGGATGGCCGGCAGATACATGCTCGTGGAGAGCGCGGGAAACGCCGTGAGCAGCGCCAAAAGTCCTATCCATTTTTTCATGGGCATAATTCCGGGATCCTTTTCGAGTTCATCCATCAGTGCTCAGTTTCTCAGGCCACCGGCAGAAAAAAAGGGATGGATGTATCCGACAAGATCCCGAGGTTCTCGCATCTGCAAAAATAATGGCTGTTGAGGCGGTTCAGGGCGGCGCGACGGTGTTCGCCGAACTAATCGCCGTGCTCCGGGGGCGGGGCTGAACGGTTTTTCAGGTATTTGATCAGGGTCAGGATGTTTTCCCCGTTCACCGTTTCATACCGGACTTCGTCCATCAAGGATTTCAGGATAAAGATCCCCATGCCCCTTTCGGGGAGGGTTTCCACTTTCAACGGATCGAAGCAGAAAGGTGCCACCCTTGACAGGTTGAGGCTGTCTCCGTTGTCGCGGATCTTGAAGGTAACGTGGTCCGGGTGAAGCTGGAAATCCACTTCGACTGAATGTCCGGCTTCGGCGTGATAGGCGTGCTTGATAACGTTGTTCACCGCTTCGACGACACACAGCTCAAGTTGATAGCGGATGACCTTGTCGATGGGCAGCGTATCGGCGATGCCGCGGACGCTCCCACCGATCAGGGCAACATTTTCAAGCCTGCTTTCAATCATCAGCCTGATCATGCCCGCCGTTTTCATGTTTCAGGCCTTTCCGGAAAGTGCCCTGAGGGCTTCATCCTCTGATGAGAAAATATCGAACACCCGATTCATGCGGGTCAGGCGGAAAAGACTCATGACGCTTTCCTTCACGGCGCAGATCACCAGACGGCCGTCGCCCCCGATTCTCTTGAAGCCCGAGATGATGGCGCCAAGACCGCTGCTGTCGATAAAATCCACTTCGGAGAGGTTGAGAACAATCCGTCGATTCCCCGAGTCGATCCATTCTCCCAGTTTTTGCTTGAATTCCGTTGCCGCGGAAGCGTCAATTCTTTTTTCCAGAGGTCGCACGATGAGGACATCCGCCGTATTTTTATGGTGCAGTTGCATGATTACCTTTCTGATATCTACTTTTCTTTCAAGCCGTTTTTATTCCAAATCAAGCGATTGTAATCGGCAATGGCCCTGTCGCTGGAAAATTTTCCGCACCGGGCAACGTTGAGGATCGCTTTTTGGGTCCAGGTGGCCGGAGCCTGAAATTCCGCCTCTATCTTATCGTGAGCCTCGATGTATTGCATAAAATCCGGGAGATGAAAATACGGATCTTCGTTATTCATCACTCTATGGTAAATCCACTGAAAGAGCCCCCGCTCGGCAGCGCAGAACGTGTCGTCCCGAAAGGCATCCAGGACCCTGCGGATTTCCGGGAAACGGTGATAATAGTCCAGGGGACGATAGCGCTTTTGTTTCACCATCTCGGCGATCTCTTTCGCCTTCAATCCGAAAATAAAAATGTTCTCTTCCCCCACCTCCTCGAGCATCTCGACGTTGGCACCGTCCAGCGTGCCGACGGTCAGGGCGCCGTTCAGCATGAATTTCATGTTGCCGGTTCCGGAAGCCTCCCTGCCGGCCATGGAAATCTGTTCGCTCAAATCCGTGGCCGGTATGATTTTTTCAGCAAGAGAGACGCGGTAATCCGGCAGAAAAACCACCTTCAGGGCATCTCCGATCCGTTTGTCCTGATTGATGACCTGACCGACGTTATGGATCAGCTTGATCATCTGTTTGGCGATCCAGTATCCGGGGGCGGCCTTGCCGGCAAAAATATGGGTTTTGGCGATCACAGGCTTTTTTTCGTCCCTGATGATCTGGAGATATTCATGCACGATCTGCATGATCTTCAGAAGCTGGCGTTTGTACTCATGAATCCGTTTGACGTGTACGTCGAACAGGGAGTCGGGATCGACGGAAAGCCACACGGTGTCCGAGATGATGCCTGCCAGAATTTCCTTGTTCGCCCGCTTGATGTCGTGGAAGGCGTCCTTGAAAGCCTTTTGATCGGCCATGGGTTCCAGGCGCCGAAGCTGTCGGAGATCGGTAATCCAGGCGTCTCCAATGGTATCGCTGATGAGCCCTGCCAGCCGGGGATTGGCTTCCAGAAGCCAGCGTCTCTGGGTAATGCCGTTCGTGATATTGACGAATTGCTCCGGCCGGAGCGCGTAAAAATCTGAAAAATTTTCGTTTTTCAGTATCTCCGTATGAAGCGCAGAGACGCCGTTCACGGAATGGGATCCAACCAGGGCCAGGTGGGCCATCCTGACCTGTTTGGTCTCACCTTCTTCGATGAGGGATATTCGCCTGATAAGATCGATATCCCCGGGATAAAGCGGCGCCACCTTGTCGAGAAATCGCCGGTTGATCTCATAAATGATCTGAAGATGGCGCGGAATGACCTTCTCGAGGAGACCGACGGGCCATTTCTCCAGCGCTTCCGCCAGGACTGTGTGGTTTGTGTAGGCCAGGGTTTCCCGGGTGATCTCCCAGGCATGATCCCAGGGAAGGGCATATTCGTCCACGAAAAGGCGCATCAATTCCGCAACCGCCAAGGAGGGATGGGTGTCGTTCATCTGGATGGCCACGCGTTCGGGGAAGCGATCAAAATTTTCGTGATCCCTGAGATAGCGGCGAATAATGTCCCGCAAGGCGCAGGCC
Source organism: Desulfococcus sp. (assembly GCF_050178255.1). Classification (NCBI taxonomy): domain Bacteria; kingdom Pseudomonadati; phylum Thermodesulfobacteriota; class Desulfobacteria; order Desulfobacterales; family Desulfococcaceae; genus Desulfococcus; species Desulfococcus sp. Next base: position 6,369 of record NZ_JBFXGG010000052.1, read on the forward strand.
ACCAGAAAGTATTCCTGAACAAGGCGAAGTTCTCTCCCGGATTTGAGGGTGTCGAGAGGATAGAGCATTTTAGTGATGGTTTCGGAGGAGACCTTTTGTTCCACGGCCCGGAAGTAATCTCCCTCGTTGAAGATCTGGATATCGAAGTCCGCAGAGGAGCCCGCGCCGTAAAGCCGCAGCCAGTTCACCGTTTTTCCCCCGTACCCGACCACGGGAATATCGAAGGGAATCCCCATGATGACCTTCCAGTCGAGCCACATGGGGTTGTATTCGCCCGCGCGATCCTGGAAGTGCTCTATCCGCCCGTGAATCGGGATGATGCATTTCTCGTCGGTGCGCTTGATTTCCCAGGGGTTGAGCTCCGCCAGCCAGTTGTCCGGCTTTTCCCTCTGGTAGCCGTTATCGATTTCCTGTTTGAACAAGCCGTATTCATAGTGGATCCCGTAACCGAAACCGGCAATGTCCAGGGTTGCCATGGAATCCAGAAAACAGGCCGCCAATCGTCCGAGTCCGCCGTTCCCGAGACCGGGATCGGTTTCTTGTTCCCGGACTTCCTCGATATCGAACCCCGCATCCGTCAAGAGTCCCTTGTAGCTATCGAACATGCCGAGGTTGTGGAGGGTATTGCCCATCAATCGTCCAATGAGAAATTCCAGGGACAGGTAATAGACCCTTTTGGTTTTCGTCTCGCGATATCTGCGCTCCGTCTGCAGAATTTTTTCCGCCATCCGATCCCGCAGGGAAAATGCCGTGGCGAGAAAGAGGTCCCGGCCTTCCTTTGAAACGGGCTCCTTGCACAGAGAGCAGCGGAGATGGTAGTCCATTGATTTTTTTAAAGCGGCTTTCGAGTTCCCGAGAAGGCTTGGTTTCATCATTGATATCCTTTGCAAAGCAGCGTTACAGTCCTTGAGGCGTCGGTCGGCGATGGCCCCATTACCCCTGTACCCTTTCAAGATCATTGGCCATTTCAAGGATGCCTTCAAAATCGAACGCCTCTGCAAGCTGAGTGATTCTGTCGAGATAGGCGGTGAAGTTTCCGGATTGGGAAGCTATCTCTTCCGCAATTGCGGTTATTTCTGAAACATCGCCCATTTCGGCAGCCTCACGGAGGCGTCCGGCGACCGTTTTTGCCAGATCTGCCGGCAGTTGTTCCGCCGGTTCCCGGCATGGTGCGGCACTCGATTCGTCTGTCGGGGACTTTAAGCGTCCTGTAGACCGCAATGCCTGATCCATCAAGGTTTCAAAGGCCGCAAAGGCGTTCGCGAGTGCATCCGGCCGGGGCGGATTCTGCTTGTCGGCGTGCTTGACCAGTTTCTCCAGTTCCGTGGCTGCGGCCTGCAATTGAACTGCCGACAGATTGCCAGCCAACCCCTTGATTTCGTGAATCATACTATGAGCCTTGTGATAATCCCCGGCATCCAGGGCTTGCCGGATCTCATCGGCCCTCTGGGCGTATTTGACGGCAAAGCTTATCAGCAGTTTGCGATAAAGCGCCACGTTGCCCTGCAGCCGCCTCAAACCCTTTGTAAGATCAAAACCATCCAGCGTTTCCGGCAACGGTTCTTCCGCCGCGGGTGTCGGGACGGCTTCGGCACGGGCTTCTGGGGTGGAACGGGGTGCAACCGTCTCCGACTCCGGTTTTTTTGCGGCCGCGGGAGGAGCGCCCGAAATCCATTGTGCCAGGATGGTGTAAAGTTGTTCCGGATCGATGGGTTTGGTAATATGATCGTTCATGCCGGCTTCGGTGCTTTTTTCGTGGTCGCCCGCCATGGCGTGCGCGGTCATGGCAATGATGGGCAGATCCTTGAACCGGGGATCTTCACGAATGGTCCGTGTTGCGGTATAACCATCCATCACCGGCATTTGCACATCCATCAGCACGGCATCGAAACGATTCGTCTGCACGGCCTCCACGGCCTCCCGGCCGTCGCCGGCCAGAGACACGACGACACCCGCGCCGGCAAGAATTTCCATGGCGACCATTTGATTGATCTCATTGTCTTCAACAATCAGGACCCGGGAACCCTCGAGTTGCTTCATGGCATGGGCAGCTTTCGCCTCCTTGTTATCCGGCCGGAATTCCTTGACCTCACCTCTGGCCAAAGCGTTCATGATGGTATCGAACATTACCGACGGGCTGATGGGCTTGATCAGAAAACCGTCAAGTCCGGCGGCTTCGGCGCGCCACATGATGTCTTCCCGTGCATATGCGCTGACGAGAATGATGGCGGGGATTCGGGCCAACCTCGAATCCTGCTTGATGCGTTTGGCAGCCTCGATGCCGTCGATACCCGGCATCTTCCAATCCATCACCACGATGTCGTAAAGGCTTCCGCCGATGGATTTTTCGATCTCCTTCAGGCCTTCTTCACCGGATGCCGCCGGGGTGACGTCAAAGGAGAAAGACTCCAGCATCTTTTGGAATATCTCCCGGGATGTCGGGTTGTCATCCACCACCAGTGTTTTGATGCCTCTCAGTTCGGGCGGCGGAACCCGGCAGACCCCGGCGACTTGCCGGCCGGTGCCGAAAACAGCGGTAAAAGAGAAGGTACTGCCGACCCCGAAAGTGCTTTCAACCCAGATCCTGCCGCCCATCATCTTCACCAGACGCTGACAGATGGTCAACCCCAGACCCGTGCCGCCGTATTTTCGGGTGATGGATGTGTCCGCCTGGCTGAAGGCGGTGAACAGATGGGTCTTTTGTTCCTCGGTCAGACCGATTCCCGTATCGCGCACGGAAAATTGGATGACGACGGTCTTTTTTGACAGACTGACCAGTTTCGTGGAAACCACGATTTCACCGTGGTCGGTGAATTTAATGGCGTTGTTGGCCAGGTTCACCAACACCTGACTCAACCGCAGGGGGTCTCCCACCAGGGAGCGGGGCACCTCGGGATCGGTGCTGAACAGGATTTCGACCCCCTCCTTTTCCTGGGTTTTGATCGTCATCAAAGTTCCCAGGTTTTCGAGGACTTCATCCAGATCGAAGCCGATGGACTCCATGCTCAGTTTGCCGGCCTCGATCTTGGAAAAGTCCAGAATATCATTGATGACGCCCAGGAGGGCGTTGGCGGAAAGTTGAATCTTCTCAAGATAGTCTCTCTGTTTCGGGGTCAGGTCTGTTTTGAGGGCCAGGTGCGTCATTCCCAGCACCGCATTCATGGGGGTGCGGATCTCGTGGCTCATGTTGGCCAGAAAGTCGCTTTTTGCCCGGGTGGCCGCTTCAGCCTTGTCTCGGGCGATGATAAGCTCCTCCTCCATCTTTTTGCGCTGGGTGATATCCGTGACCATGGCAAAAGAGCCGGTTTTGACGCCGCTTTTATCGTAAAGGGGGGTTGCGTGGAACAGGCAGAGCACTTTCGAACCGTCGGGGCGGCTGAGGGCGATCTCGTAAACCCCGGTTTGACCGGAGGCTCTGCGCCGGAGTTGCTCCTTCATGATTTTCGTGTTTTCCTCGTCCAGGAATTCGAATACCGTCCTGCCGACGATATCCTCACGGGTCCTGCCCAGCAGCTTGCACATGGTGTCGTTGAGGGCCACGGTGCGCGCGTCATTGTTGACCCAATAGAAACCTTCATTGGTCGTCGTCAGAATGGCTTTGAGGTGGTATTCGCTCTCGCGCAGGGCATCCTCGGCCTTCTTTCGCGCGGTGATGTCGCGGAATACCACGACCGAGCCGATGGTCGCATCGTCCTGCCGCTTGGGCACGCTGGTGTAGGAGACATCGATAAAAGAGCCGTCCTTGCACCAGAACACCTCGTCCCGGCGGAAGCTGGTGATCCCCTGTTTGTAGGCCAGATAAATGGGACAATCCTCCTTGTGGTGCGGTGAGCCGTCCGCATTCGAGTGGTGGAACTTCTCGTGTATGGAGTTGCCGATGAGTTCTTCGGATCCGTATCCGAGCATGTTCAGCGTGGCTTCATTGGCAAAAGTGCATCGACCTTCGACGTCCGTTCCGAAAATACCTTCGGCCACGGATTGCAGAATGAGACGGCTGCGCTCCTCGGAGTGTTTGAGTTGTTCGGTTCGATCCGACACCAGGTTTTCCAGGTGTGCCTTGTAGCGCGTCAATTCCATTTTAGCCTGTTCGGCTCTTTTGCGCTCAAGACAAATGGATGCCACAAGATGGGCTAATCCCGTCAAAAATCCCAGAATCGCCTGCAGCTTTTCTTGGGAAACGATGGGCACTTCATCGAGGGCGCTCAGATAATCGGCCGTATCGAAGCCGAATTCCCGACCCTGCCGTTGAAAAAACGCCCTGTCGGGTTCGGCGAGGAAAAACTGTCCCACAAAAATATTGGCCACATGTCTGCCTTCGATGATGATCGGCGCCGCGGCGTCGGTCAGGCCGTTCTTGCAGTGATAAATCGAAAACGACTTGCCTTCCTCGAGATTCGCGGCGAGTTCGGTGTCGCTTTCGATACAGCGCTTGTGTGTTCGTTCGTCGATCCGGTGGAAATGGGTGCAGATGCGCTGCCAGCGCGCGGATGCCAGGATATTGCCCTTCAGGTCTATAACGGCTGCCGCGATCCCGACGGCGTTGCAGAAATCTTCCAGGATGGGACCCAATTGTTTCAGATCCAGCAGATCGATGAGAGCGTCATCCCTGTTCAGCTTATTATCCCGGGTTTTGGCAGGCACCGCGTTATCCTGATGCCGTGCGATCGAAGGGGTCTTTTCAGGTTGCTGCGGTGACTTCAAGATCGCGACCTATATCCTTTCCGCCATGCGGCCTTGGCCGTCCCAGCGTCTCTATTCGACAACGATCGCCAACATTGCCTGATCGTCGTCGGCCGGACGATTTCCGGCGAACTGTTTCAGATCATCGACAATCGCGGTAAGGATGTCAGCCGGGTCATTGAGGGCCGCTGCGCTGAATTGCCGTATAAGACGATCTGTCCCGTAAAGATCTTCCGTTTCGCCTGCACGATCGGTAATGCCGTCCGTATAAAACAGCATCCGGTCGCCGGGTTGGAGAGTCGTCTCGGTGACCGGAACGTGGGAATAGGGTTCGAATCCCATGAGAAATACGCCCTCACAAGGAATTTCGGCCGCTTTTTTTTCGGAGAGTCGATAACGGATCGGGAGGGGATGACCGGCGCGGGCAATCCTGAGTTTCCTGGTGCGAGGATCGTAGACGGCGTAGATCGCCGTGACATGGCTCTCCATGTTCATTTTGCAAATGTTTTCGTTGAGGTAGGCGAGCATCCTGTCCGGCTTATCCAGGAACGTCGAACAGGCCCGAAACAGCGCGGCGGTCATGCCCATCATGACGGTTGCCGGTGCACTGTGGCCTTCGGCGTCGGCCATCAGAACGGCCAGAAGGCCGTTGGGAAGTTCCAGGATATCGTAATAATCACCGCCGGCATATCGACTGGTTTCATAATGCACCGCCATTTTCAGGCCGTCGATTCGGGGCAGGTGATCCGGCAGGAGGTAGCGTTGAATCTGGGACACGATCTGCAGTTCATGTTCCAGCTCGTCCCGTTGCCGTTGTACCTCGCGGCTGAGCCGATGGATTGTCAGATGGGTGTTCACCCGGGCGATGACTTCCTCGGGCTGGAAGGGCTTGGCAACATAGTCCACCGCCCCCAGTTGGAGTCCGCGCACCTTGTCTCCGGTATCGTCCAGCGCGGACAGAAAGATCACCGGGATCTTCTGGGTGTCCGCATCCGATTTGAGCCGCCGGCACACTTCAAAGCCGTCGATTCCCGGCATCATGATGTCCAGCAGGATGAGGTCCGGACGCGCCTTTTTCGCGATGGCGAGGGCCGTCTCCCCGTTTTTGGCGACCAGCAGCCTGCAGCCGAGCCGCTTCAGTGTATGCATGAGCAACTGAAGGTTGGCCGGCTGATCGTCGACCAGGAGGATGGACTCCATGGTCTGATGCATTTCCGTCATCACCCTCTCCCCATTATGCGACGCTCAACCGGAAGTCTGCCTGCGACACCCCGTCAACATTCAGATTCGACTTTCATGATGGTAACCGGATAGATACGACCTATGAAAGTTGAAATTCAAATTATATCGTACCACAACTATGGACCCAATTCCATATCTATAATAACAGGCACAAAAAGATCAACCCTCCGGGCGGACATCGCGGTGTCCCCGCATTTCGCCGCCAGATCGTCCGTTGGGGGGGCGAGACGGTCGAAAAAATTGATGGCGAAACGCCGCGACGGCATGGAAACAAAGCCGTTCAACTCGAAAAACGGATTTTTTTCATTCTTCTGACCTTCCCGGGGGCCGCCAGAAATACCAGTATGCACGAAATTGCCAGAGACAGACAACAGACGATGAATCCAGCCGTATAATCGCCGCTGGTGTCTCTCAACAGTCCAACGGTATAGGTGCCGACGGCCGCGCCGATTCCCCCCCCGATGGCGATGAAGGAGAAAATCAGGCCGTAGTGTCTGCCGATGAAAATATCGGCGGTGATCGCTGGAATCAAGGGTGCCGCGGCCCCATAGCCGATGCCGAAACAGATCGCGAATATGAAAGTCATGGGGCTGTGGGCCGATGAAATGAACGTCAGTGCCAGTATTCCCAGAATCGCGATGACGTCGGCAATGAACTTGGCACGTTCCCGTCCCAGTTTGTCCGAGAGGCAGCCAAATAGGATTTTGCCGACGGAACCCATGATGCCGGCCAGACCAAAGACATAGGCAGCCGTGCTTTTGTTGAGCTGCGCGTCCACCATGGCGGCCACTGCATGTAGCAAAACCCCCTGGAAGGCAAAAGAAATAAAGCCGAATGCACCGATCAGATACCAGAAGGTCAATGTTCGGGAAGCCTTGAGCAGATCCCAGTCGATTGCGGCCCATTTTTTATCGATGATCTCCATTACCCATGAAGAGGGCTTCGCGCCTCTGGGATTGCCGGGGATATCGCCGTCCGGATGCTGCGAAATCGCTTCGGGGGATTTTCGTCCCAATATCAGGTTCAATGGAGCGACAATGAAAAGGACTATCGCGGCCAGTATGCGATATGCGGATCGCCAGCCATAGGCGGAAATCATTTTTTCCGAGAACGGAACGATAAGGAGCATCCCCAGACCGATCCCGGCCGTGGCGATGCCCAGCGCCAACCCTCTTTTGCGTTCAAACCATTTGGGCAGAAAGGCTGAATGGGAGACAAACGCCGTCAGACTGATGCCCGCTCCGGCAAACACCCCGTAAGTCAGCTGAAAATGCCATAAATTTTCAGACCAGGATGTAACGATCAGGGACACGGCGAGCAGGAGAGACCCCGCCGGAACAACCACCCTGGGTCCGAATCTGTCCTGAAGATATCCCGCTGCCATGGCAAAGGTGGAATGCGAGATGATAAAAATCGAAAACACGCTGGATGCCGCCGCCGTGCTCCAGTTGAATTCCCTGATAACCGCGAGGATGAACACGGAATAGGAATACCAGATACCGAAGCTGATGCCCAATGTGATGAAGGCCGCAAAAACGATGACCCAGCCGTAATAGATGCCGATGTTGCCCTTTTCCGTAACGGATGTTGAACCGAACAAATCTCTTGATCTCCATTCCCTGTAACGTTGAGGTCATATTCAACCTTCGATGCCCACGCCGGTTTCTACATATATCACTCAACTTTCAATTTTCATGCGGTGACCACAAAGATACGGCCTACGAAAGTCGAAAGTTGAATATATCACCATACCACAAACACATCTTCAAATCATACCGGATCTCTCCTGTTGGCCATCGCTCGTGCAATTCAAGGCTTCAGCGGTGTCACGTAAGCGGCGCCTGCATCCCTGAACGTATCCACATCGGCAAAGTGAGCCTGAATGCCTCAACAACAACCGGTTTTCACGGTATCCTCCAGGTATCCTCGGCCCTCGCCGTGAACATTCCTGGTGGATGCGCCCGGAATATGATTTTTATACCACTTGAATTTCAATCCCAGCCATATTAGATTAAACGTAATCATAATGGATGCCGGACAACTCTTTAATAGAATCACGGCAAACAGTCATGAGGGTTGAGTGAAATCCTCGCATGAAAAAGGCTGTTATGGAAATTTCTAATCGCATCCCGGGGTCGATCCGTGAACCGGTTGTGGTGCTTGATTCTGATCTGAAAGTTTTAAAGACCGATTAATCTTTTTCCTGAAAGCTGCACCTGTCTAACATTATTTTGGGGTCGTCATCCGCAGGCTCGCGGATATGTTGCAGCGACATCGGACAATGTAACCGATGACGTGGATGCAGGGTATATGGAATTGCAGGATGCGGAAGCGCGATTCCGCGATGACGACTTCACTATCGGTTGCGTTGGGCCGACTTCAGTCGGCTTTGATGCCGCCGCCTTGCAGGCGGTGGCGGTTTCACTTAATTACTTAAACGATCGTCGCGAAAGGAGATTGAAAATGAGTTTATTGCACAGGGGATTTTTCATCGTTCTTTTGTTGTCCTTTGCTCTCGTACTGCCTGGTTGTCAACAAGAGGGAACCGCCGAAAAGGCAGGGGAAAAAGTGGACCAAGCGGCTGAAAAAGTGAGCGAACAAGCTCAAAAAGCAGGGGAGGCGGTAAGCGAGAAAGCTGAAAAAGCTGCCGAATACATGGATGATGCCGCAATTACAGCCAAGATCAAGATGGATATTATGAGTGACCCGTTGCTTAAAGTGTCTCAGATCAGCGTGACCACGACAAACGGGGTGGTCAATCTGAGCGGGGTCGTTGAGTCTCAGCAAAGTATCGACAGAGCGATGGAAATCGTCGGTAGTGTCAAGAGTGTCAGATCGGTGGAAAACAATCTTGTCGTCAAGGCCGACTGATACAAGAGGACGCATTGCAGTCTGATCCTTCAATGCGAGAATTTACGCGTACACACTGTGTAAAAGGAAGTCCATTTCCCGTCGTTCCCGGATTTTTCACGGGAACGACGGGAAAAAGTGCGCATCCAACCGTCTTTCCCGGGGGAAACACACCCAGAGATTTCAGCAGAAAGAAAAGACAATAAAAGAGCGCTCCTTGCCATGACCGCCTACCGACTGTGCAAGCGGCGTTGGACGAGCTCCAGATCACGGAGTTTTTCAATTTGAATTTCCGTGTGCGCATGCGCAACGAATTGCCGGACTCAACCATCAACCTTCTTAAATTGTTTAAGATCACTCCTCTGAAGCAAGTCCTCGAGCTGGAAAAACCGGCCTGAAAACCCCCCGATTTTGTAGACACACGATGAATCTCGTTCATTCGTGTAAACGCCCGTGCGTCAGGCCTTCGCGCTATTTTGTATTTTTACGGAACCTAAACCCAAGTGTGAAGTTCGCGACTCATATTGCAGAAACCATCCGGGGGATTGTCGACGGCCTTCCCCGCCGGATGTCGGTGGAAATCGTTTCTCCGGAGACCATCAGGCAGTTGGCGGCTGACATCGGGGTCCCGCCGATTCTGGTAGTCCTGGCCTTTGTCAATGGCCGGAAACGGCGCCTGGATGAACCGTTGACGGAAGACGCCGACATCTACCTCATGGGGCCCATAGCCGGCGGCTGACCCGGAGCCGCTCAGCTGCGGCTTGGCCTCCCGTTCCATCTCGAATCCCAGTTCCGGGGCTTTTTTGTTCATGTCAATGAATCCCTTGGGAATTGGCGATGGCTTAAACCCGATCCCGGAAGTTGACTTGAGGCTATATTTGACCTGTGGTCATAAATGGCCTTGATCCTGCGTGGGGTCATGCCTGCCCTGTCCGCGCGTTTGGCACGGATTTGTTGTGATAATCCAGAACGATGTGCGACAAAAATCCAAGTGCTCCAACTCTGGCATGAAGTTTGATCATGTACTTTAATTATGTACATGGTCACAGAAAGGAGCCTGCTGATATGAACGTTCTGCTTATCTACCCAAAATTTCCAGACACGTTCTGGTCTTTCACCTACGCGTTAAATTTTATCGGAAAGAAAGCCGCCTTCCCGCCGCTTGGCCTGCTCACCGTCGCGTCCCTGCTGCCGGAGGAATGGCCCAGGCGACTTGTGGACATGAATGTAGACTGCCTCACGGATAAAGATCTTTCCTGGGCGGACATGGCCTTTATCGGCGGCATGGCGGTTCAGCGGAAATCGGCCAGACAAATCATCGCCCGCTGCAGCGCTTCGAATTTAAAGATTGTCGCCGGTGGGCCGCTTTTTACTGCTGCACCGGATGAATTCGATGCGGTGGACCATCTTGTTCTCGATGAAGCGGAATTGACGCTCCCCGCTTTTCTGTCCGATCTGCAATACGGGCAGCTGAAAAAGGTCTACAGGGCTTCCGGTTTTTGCGATTTGCGCGACACGCCGACGCCTGCGTGGGATCTGGTAAAAATGAAGCGATATGCATCCATGAACATTCAGTTCTCCAGGGGATGCCCGTTTAACTGCGAATTCTGCAATGTGACGGCTTTGTTCGGTCACCGATCGCGCATGAAGACCCCCCGGCAGGTTATCGCAGAACTGGATCGCATTTACGCTTTCGGCTGGCGCGGCAGTATATTTTTTGTCGACGACAATTTTATTGGAAACAAGGTCTACCTTAAAACGCATTTGCTGCCCGCCCTGATCGAATGGCGTAAAGGTAAAAAGGGATGTGTTTTTTTCACGGAGGCCTCCATCAATCTCGCTGATGATCCTGAACTCCTGGATATGATGGTAACAGCTGGATTTGATTCCGTTTTTATCGGCATTGAGTCGCCCGACGAGGTCAGTCTTACGGAATGTCATAAAACCCAGAATAAAAACCGGGACCTTCTTGAAAGCGTCAAAATGATCCACCGTTCAGGGTTGCAGGTCATGGGCGGCTTTATTGTGGGCTTTGACAGCGACAGGCCTTCTATTTTTCAGCGGCAGATCGATTTCATTCAGAACAGCGGAATCGTCACCGCAATGGTCGGGATGCTCCAGGCCCCTCCGGGAACACGTCTTTTTGACAGGCTTCAACGGGAAAGCCGGATTGTCAATAACTTTTCCGGAGACAATGTTGACGGAACCACCAACATCCTTCCTCGAATGGGTATAGACAGGCTTTTGGATGGGTACCGATCGATCATGAAACAGATCTACTCTCCTAAAAACTACTACCAGCGGGTCAGGATCCTGCTGAGAGAACTGAAGGCGCCTGAGATCGGCCAGCCGATGAACCTTCAGCGGTTCCTCTCATTCTTTCGATGCGTCTTCCGGCTTGGCGTTCTGGGGAAGGAACGCTTTCATTACTGGCGCCTGATGGTCTGGACCCTGTTCCGTAAACCCAGGCTGATGCCGGTGGCCATAACCCTCTCAATATATGGCTATCATTACCGAAAGATATGTGAATTGTACATTCTTTAAGCGCCGGAAATACAGAAACCTGAGGAAAACATGCCACCCAATGAGAAAAAAAGACCGTCAGAAAATTTTACAGACAAGCTTCGCGCCGTCCTGGGTCTGAATGCCTCCCCGAAAACAAAGGACGGGCTGCCGCCCCAGGCGCGATTCAGCATCTGGTATTTCCTGGTCGCCATACTTTTATTTTCCTATCTGCAGCCGCTCATCTTTTCCGGAAAAGTGGAGACGATTCCATACAGCCGGTTTAAACAGCACGTCGCCGAAGGCAATGTGGTTAAATTGACCATCGGCCCTGACAATATCAACGGAACCCTGGCAGGATCTCCTGGTCAGGCGTTCACGACGATTCGGGTGGATGATCCCGACCTGGTGAAGGACCTGGATGCACAACAGGTCAGTTATTCCGGACGGTACGAAAATAAATTTCTGAGCGGCCTGCTCTCCTGGATTTTTCCACTTGTCATTTTTTTCCTGATCTGGCGTTACGCCATGAAAAAGATGGGGTCGGGAATGGGCGTCATGTCTTTCAGCAAGAGTAAGGCTAAAATTTTTGCCGAGAACGACACCAAGGTTTCTTTCGCCGATGTGGCCGGCATCGACGAAGCCAGGGAAGAACTCCAGGAAGTGGTTGAATTTTTAAGCACTCCCGAAAAGTCTCAGAAGCTGGGGGGAAGGATCCCCAAAGGAGTGCTCCTGGTCGGCCCGCCTGGAACCGGCAAGACCCTTCTGGCCAGGGCCGTGGCCGGAGAGGCCATGGTGCCTTTCTTCAGCATCAGCGGGTCCGAGTTTGTGGAGATGTTCGTCGGCGTAGGAGCAGCCCGCGTTCGCGATTTGTTTTCTCAGGCGGCGGCCAAAGCGCCCTGCATTATTTTTATCGATGAACTGGATGCGTTAGGCAAGGCTCGGGGGATGAACGTTATGGGCGGGCATGACGAACGGGAGCAGACGCTTAACCAACTCCTTGTGGAGATGGATGGGTTCGAAACGAACAAGGGGGTCATTATCATGGCCGCTACCAACCGGCCGGAAATTCTGGATCCTGCTTTACTGCGGCCGGGACGATTTGATCGGCAGGTTCTGGTAGACCGGCCGGACATCAATGGACGAGAAGCCATCCTGAAAATTCATTCCAGGCATGTGGTGTTGGGCCCCGAAGTCGATCTTCGTAAACTCGCCGGCCGCACCCCGGGATTTGTGGGTGCAGATCTGGCCAACATCATCAATGAAGCCGCGCTGCTGGCTGCCCGGAACGATAAAGAAACCGTGGAACTGACGGATTTCGACGAGGCCATCGACCGGGTGATTGCGGGTCTCCAGAAAAAAAACCGGGTGATGAATGCTCAGGAGAAAGAAATTGTCGCCTTCCATGAGTCCGGGCACGCGATTGTCGCTGAGTCTGTCGAGCATGCCGACCCTGTGCATAAGATCTCCATTATTCCCCGTGGCATTGCAGCGCTCGGATATACCCAGCAGCAACCCACGGAGGACCGCTATTTAATGACACGTTCGGAGTTGATCGATCGCCTGGCCGTTCTTTTAGGCGGCAGGGTCGCGGAGGAGGTGGTGTTCAATGAAATATCGACCGGTGCCCAGAACGACTTGCAGCGGGCCTCCGGCATTGCCCGGTCCATGGTCATGGAATACGGCATGAGCGATCGTCTGGGACTGGTGAACTATGAGCGTCCGCGGCAGTCCATGTTTCTCCCGGAAGGTTTTTCTCCCGGCAAAAATTACAGTGAAGCGATGGCCACTCAAATTGACGAAGAGGTCACACGGATTATTGAGGAAGCTCATCAACGCGTGCGTAAGATCCTCTTGGCCCGGAGAACGGTCCTCGATGACCTGGCCCGTCTCCTTTCGCATGAGGAAAGCGTGCAGGGAGATGAGCTCAGAAAGATGCTGTCGGCATCTCCACTTGGAGTGGCGGCGTCATCGTCCGGTGAGCCCTCCCGAAGCATTGCCGAAAAAGAGGATGATGAAAGCGGCATTTGATCTGGACTTTCAGAGGATGATGCCGGCAATGGCAGCGGCGGGGAAGGTACATAAAAGTATACCCTGGCGGGTGATACCGCAGCCGAAATCGATACCCGGAAAAAGGACAACCCTGTTATAATGCAAATGATTCCAGGCAATCAGATTACCCTGCTGCAAAACGGCGAAGCTTATTTTCCGGCCATCGAAGCGGCGTTCGACCGGGCGGTGCGTGAAATTTATCTGGAAAGCTATATTTTCGAAAATGACAATACCGGAAGACGCATTGCGGAAGCGCTCCGACGGGCGGCCTTTCGCGGCGTAAAAACCCGCGTTCTGATCGATGGATTCGGATCGAACAGTTTGCCGAAAGCCATGGCCGATTCCCTTGAAGCGGCCGGTGTAATGGTGCTGAAGTTCCGCCCCAAGACATCGCCCTGGACGCTGCGGCGCCGAAGGCTGCGGCGTTTGCACCGGAAAATTGTGGTCGTGGACCGGGAGATTGCATTTGTCGGAGGCATCAATATTATCGACGATATGGCTAAGCCGGGCCAGACATCGCCTCGTTATGACTACGCTGTAAGTGTAGAAGGACCGCTGGTGGCAGAAATCTTTGATTCCGCCAGCCGAGTCTGGTCGCGAGTGGCCTGGATCCGCTTTCGTCGCGGCTGGGGTCGGGTGGGCGACGGACAGGCGCCTTCAACCGGATCCAGGGGCCGAATGCGCTCAGCTTTTCTGGTGCGGGACAATATCCGCCATCGCCGCGATATTGAAGATGCTTATCTGCAGGCGATCGAACAGGCGAAATTCGAAATCATTCTTGCAAATGCCTTCTTTTTTCCCGGATTGAATTTGCGTCATGCACTTCTGAACGCCGCCGGTCGAGGTGTCCGGGTGATTCTGCTGTTGCCGGGAAGAGTGAAATATCCATTGCTGCATTATGCCTCGCATGCCCTCCGCGGCAGTTTTCTCGACGCGGGGATTGAAATCTACGAATACCACAAAAGCCTCATGCACGCCAAGGTCGCTGTGATTGATGAGCATTGGACTACGGTGGGGTCCTCGAATCTCGACCCATTCAGCCTTCTGCTTTCACTCGAGGCAAATGTCGTTGTGGATGATGAAAACTTCGCTGGAACATTAAAGCATAGCCTGAATCAAGCTATCCATACCGGATCGCGGCGGATACTTCAGGATCAATGGAGAACGCAGCCCATCCGGCTGCGTCTTGCGGGCTGGCTGAGTTACGGCCTGGTGCGACTCATGATCGGAATGACGGGGTATGCCCCGGGGAAAAAGTCGGGCCGGATATGACGGATCGAAGACGCAGCCGGAAGTTTGTCACCTGACTGCAGGGCATACGGTCTTTGCCGATCGCCGGCAAGGCCCATCTTGAGGACCGGGCGGGGCAGGCCTTGATCCATGAATGGATTAAATTCATCCGTCGGCCGGCGCCCCGACCGATACGGCGTGTGTGATACCGCACTGCGACGGCGTTGCCGTCCCGTTGGAAAACGCACGAATCCTGTGGCAGCGGTGATCCGATCGACAGAAGGAAAGACGATGAGGAAAGCGACGACAATCACATTATCCTTATTAAACCAAAATATTGGACAGTCGCAAGGCGAAGAAATCGCCAACAGCATCAGCCACGGCATAGGGCTGCTCGGTGCGCTCATCGGAACGCCATTTCTCATCATGCATGCAGTGCGGAACGGGAATGCCGGATTTATTTTCGGCGCGAGTGTTTTCTCTGCTTCCATGATCCTTCTTTATCTTGCCTCCACGCTCTACCACGCGTGGCCGATAGGCAAGACCAAGCGCTGTTTCCGGATCATCGAGCATTCCGCGATCTTCATTCTTATTGCAGGCACGTACACGCCGTTAACCCTTGGCATCCTTCGTGGTGCATTCGGCTGGACGCTCTTCGGGGTTATTTGGGGTCTTGCCGCAGCCGGTGTAGTGCTGAAGGCATTCTATAAAACCGCAC
>NZ_JBFXGG010000053.1:0-1428 GCF_050178255.1 Desulfococcus sp.
CGCTCGAACCAACCGCTCCCTCCCGATGAACCTTACAGATCGGAGCTCGGGGGACCTCCCTCGACGAATCGAAGTGCGCGGAGAAGTTTTCATCGATGTCGGGGGTTTTCAACAGCACAATACCGAACGCGCGGCAAAAGGGCTCCCTGTGTTCGCCAATCCCAGGAATGCCGCGGCGGGCTCCCTTCGGCAGCTCGACTCTCAGGTGACGGCAAGACGCCCTCTCAAATTCTTCGTCTACGGCATCGGAAATGTCGACGGCCTCAGGGTTTATTCCCACGGAGAACTGCTTCTCGCCCTGAAACAGTTGGGGTTTCCGGTCAATCCACTTGTGCGAAACGGTCTCCGACTCAAGGCGGTTCTCAACCGATTCCATGAATTGGAGCGGATCCGCCACGAATTGCCCTACGCCATCGACGGCATGGTCATCAAGGTTGACCGCATTGAATTCCAGCAGCGGCTGGGGGACAAGGCCAGGGCGCCGCGCTGGGCCATCGCCTATAAGTTCGCCGCCGTTCAGGAAACCACAAAAGTACTCGATATCGACATCCAGGTCGGACGCACCGGGGCACTCACCCCCGTCGCACGACTCGAACCCGTCGCGATCGGCGGCGTGACCGTCAGCAACGCCACCCTTCATAACGAGGACGAGGTTCGCCGCAAGGACGTTCGCATCGGCGATACGGTGCTGGTCCAACGGGCCGGAGACGTCATTCCGGAGGTGGTCAAGGTCATTACATCCCTGAGAACCGGGAATGAACTTCCTTTTGACATGCCCCGGACCTGTCCGATCTGCGGCGCTGAGGCAAAACGCATTCCAGGAGAGGCTGTCACCCGATGCATCAACGTCAACTGTCCAGCCCAGATCAAGGGGAAAGTCCGTCATTTTGCCGCCAAAGGCGCCTTCGACATCGATGGACTGGGAAGTAAGCTTATCCACCAGTTGGTGGATCGACAATTGATCCGCTCCTATGCGGACATTTTTCATCTGGATGAAGCTGTCTTGTCGCAGCTCGATCGAATGGGACCCAAATCCGCCGGAAATCTGGTCAAGGCCATTCAAGCCAGTCGGCGCCTTCCCCTTTCCCGTTTTCTATATGCCCTTGGCATCCGTCATGTCGGTGAAAACACCGCCGAAATCCTGGCCCGACAATTTAAAACCCTTGACCGTCTCACGGCGGCATCCACCGAAGAGTTGGCCCGGATCGACGGGATCGGATTGGAGATTGCCGGCGCTGTACGGCATTTTTTTGACCAGAAGGAAAACCAGGAAGCTGTTCAGCGATTGCTGAAAAGCGGTGTCTCTCTTATAATGACGGATGATCCGGCATCGGGCCGCCTGGTGGGCAAAACATTCGTTCTGACCGGAACCCTTGCAAGCATGACCCGCATAGAAGCAAAAGCACGCATAGAAGCCGCGGGCGGCAG
>NZ_JBFXGG010000053.1:1528-21522 GCF_050178255.1 Desulfococcus sp.
TCTCTCTTATAATGACGGATGATCCGGCATCGGGCCGCCTGGTGGGCAAAACATTCGTTCTGACCGGAACCCTTGCAAGCATGACCCGCATAGAAGCAAAAGCACGCATAGAAGCCGCGGGCGGCAGAGTGGCCGGGACTATCAGCCGGCAGACGGATTACCTCGTTGTCGGCAGCAATCCCGGCAGCAAGTTGGCCAAAGCCAAGACGCTGGGGATTGAAATCATCGACGAGTCGGACCTGCAAAACCTTCTGTAATCGCAGGAATCCGAAACCGGGCTGACGAAAAACGGTTCAGGGCGTCTGTCCCTGTATACCTCGGAAACATAGGGAGGAAAAATGAAAGGCACCAGAGCTCATGTCATTATTTCAGGAAAGGTCCAGGGCGTGTTCTTTCGGGCGGAAACCCATCGGGCCGCCGTCGCTCACGGGATCAAGGGGTGGGTGAAAAATCGGCCGGAGGGAACGGTGGAAGCGGTTTTCGAAGGCACCCAGGAAGCGGTCGCCGCCATGCTGGAATGGTGTAAAAAAGGATCCTCCAGCGCCCGTGTCGATGATATCGACGTCAAATGGGATGAGGCGCGGGAGGGATTCATCGATTTTAAGATCATCTATTGACGAATATTCAAGACAAGTGCCTGTCGGGCTGATGTTCGGACAGGCACACCTGCTGGGGAAAGCTTCTGATCTTTATTGGGTCGTTCTTTATTGGGTCGTTCTTGGAATTTCGGTGTCTCTATAAACCCTTCTCCGTTCTTTATGTCGTCAAACGGCGTCCTTGAGTTTTTTGCCGGGCCGGAATTTCACGACGTTGCAGGCCTTGATTCGGATCGCCTCGCCGGTCTGTGGATTGCGGCCCTTCCGGGCTTTCCGTCGGATTTTGGAAAAGCTGCCGAATCCAACCAGGGTCACCTTCCCGTCCTTTTTTTTGAGGGCCTGACCGACACCCTCGATGAACGACTCCAGAGCCTTTGCCGCCATTGCTTTAGAGATACCGGTATCCTCAGCAATTTTTTCGATCAAATCCGCTTTTGTCATGTGCTGTCTCCTTGCCCCCCGTGTTGATTGAACACCGTCTTGTCCGCCGTTTCATTTAAGCACTGCAATTGTCAGCTGAATACAGTAGCTTGTTGGGGTTGTCAACCTAAAACCGCTTCAATCAACACTTTTTTCAACTTCTTGTCTATGGATCGCCTTCGCCTAAGGATTTACAACAATCATGGCTTACAAATTCTTGAATATCAACTAAAGAGCGCCTCTGCATATTGTTCGGGATCGAATTTTTGCAGGTCATCCACGCCTTCGCCAACCCCGATATAGGTCAGGGGAATATCCAGGGTGTTGCAGATACCGATTACGACCCCGCCTTTGGCGGTGCCGTCCAGCTTCGTCAGTATCAAACCGGTGATTCCCATGGAATCGTTGAAAAGCTTTGCCTGGGACAGGGCGTTCTGGCCGGTTGTGGCATCGATGACGAGGTAGATGTCATGGGGTGCGTCGGGGAGTTTCTTGGCGACGGCACGCTTGATTTTCTTGAGTTCCTCCATGAGATTGACTTTGGTATGAAGTCGCCCGGCCGTATCGATAATGACAATATCCTTTCCCCTGGCCGTGGCCGCCTCGACGCTGTCGAAAGCCACGGCCGCCGGGTCGGCGTTGTCTCGATGTTTCACAATATCCACCCCCGCCCGTTCGGCCCAAATCGTCAGTTGTTCAACGGCCGCCGCCCGAAAGGTGTCTGCCGCACCGATAATGACCCCCTTGCCTTCGCCGGCGAATCGGGCAGCCAGTTTTCCGATTGTCGTCGTCTTTCCGACGCCGTTGACGCCCACCACCATAATGACATGGGGTTTTCGAGGAGAGGCTGTTGCCGGAGCGGGCTTGGCCATCAAGGCGCAGACCTCGGCCTTCAAGACCGCCTTCAACTCTTTGGCGTTGGATATCCCTCCTGATTTTTTGGAAATCCGATCGATGAGCGTCATGGTTGTCTCAACCCCCATATCCGATGTGATCAAGAGTTCCTCAATCTCTTCAAGAAGATCCGCATCCAGCTTTTTCCTGCCGCGAAACAACTCGTCGATATCGGTAGTGAGAACATCCCGGGTTTTGGAGAGTCCCCGTTTCAACTGCCGAAAAAATCCCTTTGATTTTTTTCTCCCGGCATCCTCATCCGATGGGTCGCAGTCCCGGTGATCCGGAGATGAAACATCCGCACGTGAATGACGATTTTCGATCTCATCAGCTTGGCCTTCAACGGGCCTGGACGTTGTTTCGTCCTTTTGATCCTGCTTGTTTTTCTTTTTAAACCATCCCATGGTCAGACGCGATCCTCCTTGATTTATTGACGATGTCTTTCTTGATTTATTGACGATATCCTCGGCGGACGCCGGTACCGGCGCGGCATATTCCGATGGCGGCGCTCTCTGAGTCCATGCCTGAAAGTGCGCCGCTCAGACATGCCGGCGGTCTCGGCGCCGGAAAGGACGTTCAGTTGAACGGTGCTGCCTGGCCTTCCAGATTGACCGAAACGATCCTTGAGACACCTTTTTGCTCCATGGTGATACCAAATAAGGTATCGGCAAATTCCATGCTTTTCTTTTTATGGGTGATCATAATGATCTGTGAATTTTCACCGATGATCCTGAGAAGTTCGTTGAAACGATAAACATTGGCCTCGTCCAGGGGGGCGTCAATCTCGTCCATGATGCAGAAGGACGCCGGTTTGATCAGAAAAATGGAAAACACGAAGGCAATGGCCGACAAGGCCTTCTCTCCGCCGGACAGCAACGTCAATCGGGTCAGCTTCTTCCCCGGAGGATGCACCATGAATTCTACGCCGGTCTCCAGCGGATCGTTCGGTTCCGTCAGGATCAGCCTGGCGGAACCGCCTGAAAAGAGGCGTGGGAAGACCTCTTCCAGCTTTTCGTTGATCCTGGCGAAAGTATCCAGAAATTTGTCCTGGGAAACCCGGTTGATTTTTCGGATCACCTTATGAAGGTCATCCACGGCCTTTACAAGATCCGCCTGCTGCGTCTTCAGAAATTCATGCCGTTCGGTGAGTGCCTTGTATTCATCGATGGCCCCCAAATGGACATCCCCGATCCGCTCCAACTTCCGTCGGAGTTCCTCAAGGGCCGCCGCCGTTTCGTCCACGGTCATGCCGCGACCCAAATCAAGATCGGCGAGTTCGGGACGAAAGGCTGCCAGAGGACGTTGGTAACGCTCCGCCACTCGGCTTTCGACGGTCTCCCGCTTGATATGAAGCTGAGACTGTTCCATCTCAATCGTCCGAATCTTGTCGACGGTCTCATTTCGCAAACCCTGCACCTCTGAAATCAAATCACCGCGTGCTCTCAGGAGGGCTTCGGTCTCCTCGTAATCCGCTTCGCTGCTTTTCAGCACCTCATCCAAACGCCGGATCTCCTCATGCAGACCCTGTAAGGACGATTCCAGCGTCGCCAGACCGGCTTTCATCTCTCGGCGCTTCCCTTCCTTGATTTCGATATCCTTCAGCAATTGCTCCAGCCGAATGTCTCCGTCGGCCTGAAATTCCTTCAAGCGTCGAGCGGCATTGAGACCATTTTCCATTGCCGCCGTCCGTGCCGTCAAGCGAAGTTTGACATCGACAATTCTCGCTTCGACCCCTTCGAAATCCGATGAAACGGCCGCGGTGTCCCGTTCGATATCGACCACCTCCGCTTGAGCGGCCTTGACCGCTTCCGTAGTGCGGGACAACGCCGTATGACAGCGACGCATCTCTTCGTCAATATGATCCGACTCTTCCAGAAGTTGATCCTGCTCCATTCGCAGGCGTTCCAACGTTTGACCGGCATGCTTCAACGTCTCCGTCACTTTGATCAGGGATTTCTCAGCCTCAAAGGCTGCCTTCACGGCTTCGTTTTTCTCCTCGGTTTCCAGATGGAGATTTTTCTCTAAATCTCTGACCCGGATTTCCAATGTCTCCTGGACGGTCCGGGCGTCGGCCAGCGCATCATTCAGTTCAGTGAGGCGACCTTCCAGAGCGCTCATCTCCTGCTTCTTCATCAGGATGCCCGAGAGGCGGTCGCTGCTGCCACCGATCATTACCCCGTGATGGGAAACCACATCGCCTTCCCGGGTGACAAAGGTGGCGCCGTTTCCATTTCGGCGATGGCTTTCTATCGCCGCTTCCAGGGAATCCGTCAGCACCACGTTCCCCAGAAGACTGTGAACGACATCCTCAAAGCCGGATTTAGCCTTGAGGTGATTCAATAACAGGTTTGGCGTTTCGCCGGGAAGACATGAATCCGGCTGACGCAGGGCGGCAACCGGGACGAAACCGCCCCGACCGGCGTTTTCCTCCCGTAAGCGATCGATGGCCGCACCGCCGACTTCGGCGTCCCTGACGAGAACATACTCGAGGGCTTCCCCTAAAACAGCCTCGATCGCCGGTATGACACCCGCCGATGGATCGATGACGTCGGCAATCAGGCCAAGAATCTCTGATGGATCGGCACCCGTCATGATGGTTTTAACACCGTCCCGATACCATTCGTAATTTTCCGCCATCTTCTTGAGCGCCGCATGCCGGGAATGCGTGTGATGTCGATCGTACTCAAGCGCTTGAACGCGCTTGACCTGATCGGAAAGCGTGCGATTCCCCGCGTCGATACATGCACGGATTTCAAGGATTCTTTGATCCCGGGATCCAATCTCGCTCCGGGAAAGGGAAAGCGACTCCTGAATCCGGGTTGCCTGAGTTTCGATCTCTTTGAGTCGGGATGACGCCAGCGCCTCGTCCTCATCTATTTTTCTCAAGCGCCGCTTCAAATGTTCCTGGTTATGGAGGGCGTTCCGGCAGATGTTTTGAAATTTGGCTTCTTCTCCCACGACCGTCATCAGATGATTTTTACACCGGGCCTCAGCCTCCCGAAGTTCCGCGAGCCGGTTGCGGACCGCCAGCGCACCTTTCTCTTCCTGTGTCAGCAAATCCTTTATCTGTGCGATCTCTTCGCGAAGCGCCTGGTTGTGTTGATCGACCGTCGTCCGTTCCTCAATGATTTTTTGATTTTTAGACGCCAGTTCCCCGTAAAGCTTTCTCAGATTTACAGCCTCCTGGATCAGGCGATCGATCTCGTTCTTGCGATGGCTCAGGTCACTCTCTGCGCGATCGATACGACGTTGGAGCTCGAATTTATGGGATCGCTGTGTCGAGATCTCCTGATTTTTGCGCGACCGCCGAAGCTTGATCTCCTCCACAGCCGCATTCAATCGGTTCAAGCGGGTGGTATACGCGATGTCGGCATCCTTCAGGCCCCTGAGGCGGTCGTCGTTTTGCTTGATCCGCTCTGAATATCCATCGTACGCTGTGATGGACAGATGCAAGTCGAGAATTCGAATCTTTTCCTGATATTTTCGGTACTGCTCGGCCTTCCTGGCCTGCCGGTCGAGGCCTTTCATCTGACGTTCGACCTCGGACACGATGTCCCGAACCCGCAACAGGTTCTGATGGGTGGCATCCAACTTTCTGAGGGTCTCTTTTTTTCGCTGCTTGTATCGGGTGACGCCCGCCGCTTCCTCGATGAAAAAGCGTCGTTCCTCAGGACCTGCATCCGTGATGGCACCGATATTGCCCTGTTGAATCACGGCATAGGATTTCGCGCCCATTCCACTGCCCAGAAAGATATTGTGGATATCCTTCAGACGGCAGGGCTGACGGTTGATCATGTAGAGACTTTCCCCGGAACGGTAGAGGCGGCGCGTCAACATGATCTCCGAAAAATGTTTGAACGCTTCAGGAGCCGTCCCGTTTTCATTGGAAAGCGTCAGGGAAACCTCGGCCAGGTTCATTGGAGGCCTGCCGTTCGCACCGGCGAAAATGATATCCTCCATCGATTTGCCGCGCAGCTGCTTGACGCTCATTTCACCCATGGCCCACCGCAGGGCGTCGACAATGTTGCTCTTGCCGCAACCGTTGGGACCGACGATGGCGGAAATTCCCGGTGGGAAAGCGATCACCGATTTCTCACCGAAGGATTTGAAACCGACAAGTTCCATTTTTTTAAGTCTCATTCCGCAACCTGCTGCCGAAATTCCGGAAAGCACAGTTCCCGCTTATCCGGTGTTTCTCTGATTTCCTCTAAGAGCAAGATGTTTTCAGGAAGACCACCTTGAATGTTTAACAATCCAGCTGAAAAGGAAAAAGGCAAAGCCTTGGGCCCTGCCTTTTTAATCAGCTGTGTCATCGGTCGATTATACGAGATTTTTTTCAGCGAAGCTCCAGTTGACCAGGTCGTTCAGGTAAGCCGTGATATACTCCTTCCGGCGATTCTGATAATCCAGATAATAGGCATGCTCCCATACGTCAATGACCAAAAGCGGCTTCATCCCTGCCGTAATGGGCGTATCGGCGTTGGATGTCCCCACGATCTTCAATGACGCTTCGTCCTGGACCAGCCACGCCCAGCCGCTTCCGAACTGTGAGGCCGCCACGTTCGTAAATTCTTGAACGAACTGATCATAACCACCGAAAGCCGCGTCGATCCTGTCGGCAAGGATTCCCCTGGGTTTTCCGCCCCCACCGGGAATCATGCTGTTCCAATAAAAGGTATGGTTGTAAACCTGGGCCGCATTGTTAAACACCGCGATCTGGTCCGTCTTTCCGTGGGTTTTCCGGATGATCTCCTCGATCGGGAGGTTCGCAAGCGACGTTTCGCGGATAAGTGTATTGAGTTTGTCAACATAGCCGCGATGGTGCTTGCCGTAATGGAAAGACATCGTCCTTGCGGAAATACCGGGCGCCAACGCATCCGCCTTGTAAGGCAACGGAGGCAGGGACACCGATCCGCCGGCACGCTTTTCACTGCAGCTGATGCCGGCCATCTGAAGTGTTGCGATCGCCCCTAAACCTACTGAAACTTTTATAAATTCTCTTCTTTTCATAATCTCCTCTCTTGAATGGGGGTAGTGATGAATCGCGACACGGACGACATTCATGGAGACGGCAGATAGGGAGTGATATCCTTTACGTATCCGGTCAACACCTTAAACCCTCCGGTCGTCAGGGCCGAAACGGCACGGTCGCCGTCTGCCGAAGGCACCCGCATCACCAGGTGATACACCCCCGGGACCCCCTTGTCCGGCCATGCAAAAAGGCTTAAAATGTTGACCTTCTTCTCTTTCAGGATATTCGTGATCTCCGCGACGCTCCCGATGCGGTCCCGGTCGACAAGCACGACGAACCGTCGGCTATCCTGATCGATACCGATGGCCGACAGGAGCACGCCCATGACATCGGTCGTGGTGATGATCCCCACCAGTCGATCGTCTTCCATGACCGGCAGCGACCGAATTCGATTCTCCTGCATGAGAAGAGCCGCCCGCTCGATGGTGGTGTCGGGTGAAATAGAAATAATTTTTCGGATCATCACCATATCGACGGTCAGGCGGCTTAGAAGGTAATTCAGTTCATGGACGCTGAGGGAAGTCGCCGGAGAGGCCCAACTCTGCTTGATATCCCTGTCGGAAATGATCCCCTTGAGACGGCCTTTTTTATCGACCACCAAAAGATGGTCGATACTTTTTTCGACGAGAATGTCCCGCGCCTCGGCGACAGGCGTTTCCGGCGTCACGGTAACGAGATCTGTATGCATGACCCTGCCAACATACATATCGGTTCTCCTCCGGGTTTGTGGTTTGAAAAGGGCTTTGCTTCCCGCCTCATCCATCCGGGAGGCAGGTCCTCGGCATCAACAAAATAAACGTCGAATGTCGTCAAGACAAACATGGCCGGATCCCATAAAACAAAGCGGCTTTCTCCTCGGGTAGCAGAGTTCAATGGATCCTGGTGAAATATGAACGGGCATCGGCGCTCATCGCGCCGCCATATCGTTTCTTATCAGAGTATCTGGCTTAAAAAGAGCTTGGTCCGATCGTGGGTCGGATTCCTGAAGAAATGCTCGGGGGTCCCTTCCTCAACGACGGCACCGTGATCCATGAAGATGACTCGATCGGCCACCTCCCGTGCAAACCCCATCTCATGGGTCACCACCACCATGGTCATACCTTCCCTGGCCAGGGTCTTCATGACATCCAGCACCTCGCCGATCATCTCAGGATCCAATGCCGATGTCGGTTCGTCGAAAAGCATGATCTTAGGGTCCATGGCCAGTGCCCGGGCGATAGCGACCCGCTGTTGCTGTCCTCCGGAAAGTTGATCCGGGTAGACGTTGGCCTTGTCCTGGATCCCGACTTTTTTGAGAAGGATCATGGCCCGGTCGAGCGCTTCCTCCTTCCCGCGCTTCCGGACCACTCGTTGGGCCAGAGTGACATTCTCCAATACGGTCTTATGGGGGAAGAGGTTAAAGGACTGAAACACCATGCCGACCTCCGTGCGAACCTTATTAATGTCGGTTTTGGGATCCAGAATATCGACACCGTCAATGAAAATATGCCCCTCGTCCGGAACCTCCAGGTGGTTCAGGCAACGAATGAACGTACTCTTGCCGGATCCCGACGGACCGATGACCACCACGACTTCCCCTGCTTTGACCGTGTTCGAGACATCGACCAATGCGCGGACCTCATGGGGAACGATAAAGGTTTTCGATATATTCCTGACATCAATCACTATACCAGGGTCCTCCTTTCCAGATACTGCACCCACATGGAAAGCGAAAAGGTGAGAACAAGATAAAGAAGAGCGCACACGAACCAGAGTTCGAAGGGTTGCAAACTGGTGGTTACCACCTCTCGTGTGGCTTTGCTGAGCTCCCGTATGGCGATGATCCCCAGCAACGAGGAATCCTTGATGAGGCTGATGAATTGACCGGCAAGGGGAGGCAGTATACGACGCATGGCCTGAGGCAGGATGACATGGACCATTGTCTGACCATAAGTCATCCCCAGGGATCGGGCCGCTTCGGTCTGCCCGCGGTGGATGGATTGAATGCCGGCGCGGACCATCTCGGCGACATAGGCGCCCGTAAAAAATGCCAGGGCAGCAACGCCGAACCACAGGGGCGGAATGGTGATGCCGACCTGTTGTTTGATGAGAAGTGTGTTGATCAGCGTTCCGAGAACAAAATACCAGATAAAAATCTGCACCAGTAACGGCGATCCCCGGATCAGTTCGATATATGTAATGGCGCTCCACTTCAAGGCGGGATTGGTGGATATCCTGGCGAGTCCGGCGAACACGCCGATCAGGATTCCGAAAAAAATGGCGATCAGACTGACCTTGATGGTAATCCACAACCCCAACAGGAGAATGCCAACCTTCCACGTTTTGTAGGAGGCAAGCGTGTCGCCGACAAAAATCAGATCGCCGTCGCTGACCTGTACGGTCCGCGTCGGAGCGCTATAGGTTTCTTCCCCGTTGTCTCCCTTGACGGTGATGGAAACACCGTCCCCCGCATACGTTATGGCCGTTACCTCCCCGGCAATCTCCGATCGAATTTCAATGTCTTCCTGGTAATAAAAATATCTGGGGATTCGATACCAGCGCCACACATAATCGATCTGGGCAGCGGCATAATACAGTCCGGCAATGGCGGCGGCCAACAGCAAAAAAAATACCGTAGCCCATGTAAAATACGATCTTTTCTGCCTTAGCTTTTGAAGCGTCAAGGTTGAGTTCATCTATATGTTTTTCTTTTGGGCGGTTTCGGCTGATCACAACCCAGGTCCGGATAGCGAAATTCCGGACCTGAATCTCGACAGACACGTCCGAGCCTGTAAAGGATCTGAAATTACTTCACGTTCTGGTACCAATCGGTGCTTTTGATCCATTTGTTGTAAATCTGATCATATCGACCGTCGTTTTTGACCTGCCGCAGGAAGTTGTTCAACCAGTTCAAAAAATCAGGATCACCTTTGGTGATAGCCCATGCCAGGGGTTCATAGGTAAACGGCTCATCCAGAAACACCAGGTTGCCGCTGCCTTGTTGTGCCATGATGACAACGCAGTTGGGCTGATCGTAAACATAGGCATCGGCCTTGCCGTTGATGACCTCGAGAACGGCCTCGGTCTCGGTCTCGAAGGATTTGTAGGTGCATTTGGGAATGTAGCGTTTCACGGCCTGCTCGCCGGTCGTACCGAGCTTGGAGGTGACGATGTATTTGGAATCGTTCAGATCCTTGTAAGAGGTTATAGCGCCTTCATGCTTTTTGTTGAGCAAAATCGCCTGACCGACAACGATATAAGGATCGGCAAAATTCACTTTCAGATTTCGCTCCTGGGTGACGGTCATGCCGCTCATGATGATATCGAACTTCCCGGTAATGAGTGAAGGAATGATGCCGTCCCAGGCAGTGTTGACCGGAACGAATTTCACGCCCATGGCCTTGGCCATCATCTTGGCCATGTCGATGTCGAAGCCGACGAATTCCCCCTTCTGGTCGGTCATTTCAAACGGCATGTAGCCCGCCTCGAAGCCCACCCGAAGTTCGCCTTTCTGGAGGATTTGTTCAATGGTCGATTTTTTCGCCAGATCGATATCCGCCGCCCACGAGGACCCAATCGAACTCATCAACAACGCCAGCACCAAGATCGCTCCAGTGTGAAAATTTCGCTTCATCGACAACCTCCTTGATAATGATTTAAGTAGATTACATCTATTTATAACGCCCGCCTCACAAAGTAAATGGTTTTTTGAGAACGAATACGAGACTGATAACTCAACTTTCGACTTTCATGATGGTGACCGGAAAGCGGTGCCGGGAGGATACGGCTGTGAAAGTCGGAGGTTAGATGATAACACAACTTCCTGATTTTTAGTAGTAATTTTAAAGACTCTTGACAGGATATTTATGAGAGGATAAAATATTCAAGTATTTTAGTCATGTCTGCCGCCTATCATTTTCATGAATCTCGTAAAAGCCCTGCCGGTAAGATCTGCGGAAACGGCGATAGACGAACGCCCGCTTCATCTCCCACGAGATGTCGATCGTGCAGGATCTTGAGTATGCCTAACGCCATGGAGGAAATCGATGCCCGAGAGCACATCACCGCCTATTGAAAACGTCCTTGAAACATCCGAAGCCCGGCGGGCAACAGGAAACGTCACCTCGGCCCTCATCGAACGAACGGGATTTGAGCCGCCGAAATGCAAGGTGTTTCACGCGCCTTACACCACGTTGGAAACTGACGACACCTATACCTTTCGGATCGACAGAGAAGCAAAGACCAAATTGTCCGGCATCATCGGCAATCGGGTCCAGCGTGTCGTTGAGACCGACAACCCGGCCCATCGGGAATCTTATGAAAAGCCAAGAAAAATCGGCATCGTCTTTTCAGGCGGGCCGGCACCCGGAGGGCACAACGTCATCGCCGGCCTTTTTGATGCGGCGAAAAAGGCCAACCCGGACAGCACGATCTATGGTTTTCTCATGGGGCCGGACGGGATTATCGAAAACGAAGCGATCGAGTTGACCCGCGACACCGTCGACCGGTACCGCAACATAGGCGGATTCTCCATGATCAAGACCGGCCGGACGAAAATCGACACGCCCCAGAAAATGACACTTTCCCGACAAACCTGTAGACACCTTGGACTGAATGCTCTCGTGGTTGTCGGCGGAGATGATTCCAACACCAACGCCGCGTTTCTGGCCCAGGAGATGTTGGCGGACGGGATCCAGGTTATCGGGGTTCCCAAGACCATCGACGGGGATATCCAGGTCAGAGACGATGCCGGCAACGTCCTGTGTGCCATGTCTTTCGGTTTTCACTCGGCTGCGAGGGCTTTCGCAGGCGCAATATCGAATCTATGCACCGACGGAAGCTCGGATGTCAAATACTGGCATATCTGTAAGGTCATGGGGCGGGTCGCAAGTCATCTGGCTCTGGAGGTCGCTCTCCAGACCCATGCCAACATGACGTTCATCGGGGAAGAACTGGCCGATTATGTCGACACGGCCCGTCTTGAACGAGCGGAAAAAACCGGAACCATCGACTACACGGCTTACGGCATGACGCTCCGCAATCTCTCCCGGGTGATCTGTGAGGGGATTGTCCGGCGGGCGGCAGTGGGAAAAAATTACGGGGTAATGGTGATCCCCGAGGGCATACTGGAATTTATCAATGAAATTCAAATTTTTATCGTTAAACTCAATACCATCATCGCCGAATACAACGCAACCCACGACGTGAGCTTCCACCAGGATTTTCCGCTTCTGGCGGACAAACTCGAATACCTGAGGCGCCTGGCCCAACGGTCCAGAGACGAGAGCGCCTTCACTGTCTGGAACACCCGCGATGAGGACCTGTTCAACGATATTCCGGACTTTTTCCAGGAAGGCCTCCTCATGGAAAGAGACAGCCATGGAAATTTTCCCTTCTCACAGGTCGAAACCGAGAAGGTGTTAATGGACCTGGTCAAGGACTACCTCAAGATTCTTCAGGAACAAGGGCATTACCGCATCGGCATCCGCAGGGACTACTTTATCAAAACCCTCAGGGCAGGCGGTATGGATCCCGAAACATACGGCCATGTGCTGTTTTCCAACTGGGAAGACGGCGAATACCTCCTGATGAAGGCGGATATCATCTCCCTCAAGACCCTCAAACAAGCCCTCCTGAAGGAAGATGCCATGGAGGAAGGCAGGGAGATTCCACCACCCATTCAGAAAATATACAAAAAATCGGTTCCCGACTTCAAAATACAGACCCATTTTTACGGCTACGACGGCCGAGGAAGCGATCCCACCTATTTCGACTGCTTATACACCTACAATCTGGGTCTTACCGTCTTCAGTCTGATTGCCAACGGGGCCACCGGCCAGATGGCCGCCATCAAGAATCTGGAGCATGCTCTGTCGGATTGGGAGCCCATCGGCATTCCCATCGCCCCATTGATGCATCTTGAGGAACGAAAAGGGAAATTGGCCCTGGTCATCGAGCGCAGCATCGTCGATCTCGAGGCCGTCGCGTTTCAGGCCGTTAAGGCAAATCGGGAATCATGGTTGGCTGCGTTTCCCGGAGAGGATAACTACCGACACCCCGGGCCCGTGAGACTGTCCAGCGAAATCGACGAAAGTCGACCGCTCACGTTGCTCTTGAATGCTCTGTCTCGTCGGTCTATGGACGTTTAAGAAAATGCTCTTTTGCACCGTTGTCGCATCGTGCCGCAGCATTCCGAAACGGATCTTTTTCATTGACAGATCACATCTGTTTACCTTATAACATATATTATTAT
The DNA here is from genome assembly GCF_050178255.1 of Desulfococcus sp. Taxonomy (NCBI): domain Bacteria; kingdom Pseudomonadati; phylum Thermodesulfobacteriota; class Desulfobacteria; order Desulfobacterales; family Desulfococcaceae; genus Desulfococcus; species Desulfococcus sp. Next base: position 14,703 of record NZ_JBFXGG010000053.1, read on the forward strand.
TTATTTTTTTGTATTATTATAAAAAGTTAGATTATCCGTTATAGTTGAATCACCAAACCCGTCATCTATGCGAGGAACGAGAAAGGAGCTTTCTCTGATGCCCCAGGACGCCCCCTTGGAAAACCCCGAAAATTCGGAATCCGAGACGAGGCTCCCTGGCCCTCGCCAAACGGAATGGGATCGGTATCTCAATGAATCGCCCCCCGAAAAACCGACGGGTTTCGTCGGCGAGGGCGATCATCACATCCCGGGAGGAACTGAGGAGAAGGTCCAGGTGACAGGCGACCGCATCAACGAAGATGATCTTGCCATATCCTCGAAGGCAGAGGCTATAACGCCCTTTGAGCAAAAACTGGAAGACATCACCAACCAGTTGTCCGTCCTCCGGAAGGAATTTCAGGTCAAAATCAAAACGGATGCCCACAAGGACAAAATCATCGATAATCTGCACGAGGAACTCCAGCAATACAAAAGCAATCATCTCAAGAAATACTTTCTGCCGACAATCATGGATATCATCCAATTTATCGACGGAATGCGAAAGATCACTCATTATCTGACGCTCCATCAATTGGATGACAACACGCCTCAACAGGCGACGAAACTGATCAATCTATTGAAATCCATTCCTGAAGATCTCGAAGATATCTGTTGCAGACAGGGAATCAGACCCTTCAAATGCACTGATAACACCTTTGACCCGAGTCGACAGAGAATTCTCAAAAAACTCGACACGCCGGATAGGGCAAAGGACAAAACAGTTGCAGAAAGCCTACGCCCGGGGTATGTATGGGACGGCGAGGTCATTCGACCGGAGATGGTATCGGTCTATATTTATAGAACGCCGGAATTGGAAAAGAAAGCGGGGGACAGCGATGAGTGGTCATCCAAAAAGAATATTTGGTATTGATCTCGGTACCACATACTCTTCCATCGCATGCGTTGACGAATACGGGAAAACCGTCGTCATCCCGAATTCGGAAAGTCAACGGCTGACCCCGTCAGTGGTTTTCTTCAACGGAAACAATATCATTGTCGGCGATATCGCAAAGGAGAACTCAAAGCTCTATCCCAACGATGTCGTGAGTTTTGTCAAACGCTCAATGGGAGAACCCAATTTCATTTTCGAACATAATGCCGTACGCTATCGTGCCGAGGAGATTTCGAGCTTTATCATTCGAAAAATCGTTCAGGATGCCGAACACTATCTGGGATTATCCGGAACGGAAAATCTTGTCATAACGTGTCCGGCCTACTTCGGCATCAATGAACGAGAAGCGACAAAAAGAGCCGGTGAAATTGCCGGATTCGACGTCCGGCAGATCATCAATGAACCCACTGCCGCCGCGATTGCTTACGGTTCGATTGAGACAGATGAAGAGCGCGTTATCCTTGTATATGATCTGGGGGGAGGCACCTTTGACATCACCATGATCGACATAAAGCCGGATGAGAGTATCGAAGTCATCTGCACAGGAGGCGACCACAACCTCGGCGGCAAGGATTTCGACGATCGGGTGATCGCTTACCTTGTGGAAGAATTTCAAAACCAGACCGGTATACGGGAGGATATCCTCGCGGATGCCGATACCTGTCAGGACTTGCAGCTGTCGGCTGAAAAAGCGAAAAAAAATCTCACGCAGTTGGAAAGCACCAAGGTTCTGATCACTCACGGCGGCGAACGCATCAAGCTTCAATTTGAACGCAAGGTGTTTGAACGTCTGACCCAGGATCTCCTCGAAAGAACGATCGCCCTTACCCACGATATGCTCGAAGAAGCTGTGAAGAAGGGATACAAACACTTCGATGAAATCATTCTGGTCGGAGGATCGACCCGGATGCCTATGGTGGTTCAACGGATCAAGAAGGAATTTGGTATAGAACCAAAACTTTTTGATCCGGATGAAGCTGTCGCCAAGGGGGCTGCCATCTATGGTTGGAAACTGTTTCTGCAAGATGAGGTTCGAGAGCATATCTCACAGAAAACAGGAAAAAAGATTCATGAGCTTGAAGATTTCAGCGCACTGGACTTGGACGACATAATTTAGGAAGTTGAACAACTCGTCGCCAACGACACCGGATACTCCATCGAGGATATTCAAAACGCGAAACTCAAAATCAAAAACGTCACCAGCAAAAGCTTTGGTGTGGTCGCACATGACCAGAATGGCAATGAAATTGTCTATAACCTTATTCTCAAAAACAACGATGTTCCCGTGAACACCAAAAAAACATTCGGGACGGCGGTTGACAATCAAGAGATTGCCTCGATTCAGATCATGGAAAACGAAGAAAATGATGTTGTCGCGACTTTGGAGAACTCCATACTTATCGGAACGGCGGTTCTGAATCTGCCGCCCGATATCGCTGCCAATACCCCAATAGAGATTATCTTCAAACTCAATCGGGAAGGCCGCATGGAGATAACGGCGGAAGAGATGAGCGACGCGCATCGATCCGTCAGTGTGACCATTGAAACCCGATCGGTAATTCGAGGAAAAGAGTTCGAAGAAGCCAAAGCGCGAGCCAAGCACATTGTTGTCATATAGCCAACTCTCTTTATCCCCTTTCGCATAGCACCACGCCCTTCTCTGATGGTTCATGACAACGATTATCGGAGCAAAGGCGCCGTTTTTCAATTTCGATACTGCCAAACCTGACACACTCCATAAACATACAGACGTGAATGAATGCCATCGATAGGCCAATCCATGGACGTTAAAAACTATTACTTTATTTTGGAGCTTTCCATCGATCCTCCGGAAAATGACCCAAAGGTCATTGAGGATGCGATCCAAAAAAAGCAGGCACTTTGGAGTCGTCTTCGTAATCATCCGACCAAAGGTACCCAAGCACAACACTACATGGGGCTCATCCCCGAAATCCGAAAAATCATGATGGACGATGCCCTTCGGAAAAAGGAGGCTGAAGCGGCCAAAGACCTTCTGATCGAGCACGAAAAAAAATCCAACATCAAAATCGATCGACATATCGCTCTCCTGTTGAGCAAAGGACACATCACCAATGATGAAATCTCCAAACTGGCTTGCCTGAATGGGGTTTCCAGGGAATGCATTCAGGAGCGGCTTGCGCAAAAACAACATCTTTTTCTCATCAACTATGTCATCGAGGAACTGATCCGAACCGGGAAAACCGATCCGAAATATCATAAGCGTCTGATTAAGGAGTTTGCTCTGACACCGGAAAAAGCGTCAGAGTGGATTCAAAAAAAAGAAGACGAAAAAAGAAGGAAAATAGACACCTATCTCAAACGCTGCAACCGGAGAGGCTATATTGCTCGACAAGAGATAACGGCTCTGTCCCGGCTTTATCTGATATCCGAGGACAATATTGTCCGCCGAATACGGTGCGTCATCAAGAAAAACGCTTCGCCTCTTCGAGACCGACCTGAACCGCTGGAAAAAAGCACAGAAAAGCTCATCGAAGACAACTTGAAACTCGTCGGGAAATCCTCTCTCTATGATTTTTTGGATGTTTTACCGAGCGCAGATTTGAGTATTTTACAGGAAAGGGCCCACGACAAGGAGATAGAGATCCGGAAAATCGGACAGAAGGATGCCAGGACGACTGCCGGCGGAACGCTGGCGGGACATTGCATATTTATCTTCAAAAGCGAGGAAAACCGGAGCGCCTACGATCGCAGTTTGACCTTGTCGCGTCTCAAGGAACTCGAGGCGGACATGGATATCACGGGCATCAGCAAAAAAATCCATGCGGAATATTTTTCAATTCTGATGAAAAACGCTCTCAAACTCGGAATGGATATTGATGAAGCGAGATTACATATTGAAGGGTATTTACGCAAAAGAAACCGGAAAATCGAGAAACCCAAGCCGTTCATTGCCAAACGGCGGCCCGTATTCCTTCGCCCGATCCCCATCATTGCAGCAATGGTTCTGGTATCGGCATCCGTCTTTTTTTTCATTACCGCCAAAAAGAAGCTGCTGGCCCAGGAATTCAGAAATGTCATAGCGCGTTCGGAGCAACTACGAAAACCGGAACAAAAGGAGACGATTTTTCGCGCGTTTCTGGAGAAATATCCCAAAAGCGATTTTACGCCTGAAGTGGAAAGCATGCTGCTATCCGTTCAGAAGATTATCGAAGACCGGGATTACCATCAGGTCCTCACAGAGTCTGAAACTCTCATCCAGAGCGGGCAACTGCCCATGGCCAAATCGCTTTTTCGCCGATATCTCGAGAAATATCCAGGCGGACACCATCAAGAAGCAGCGAAAACAAGACTTCTGGAAATTACCAACACGTTGGAAGAACGAAACTACAAGATCCTCCAGGAAAAACTCACGGACTGTGAAGCGCAGGAAACCTGGAGGGATTGCATTATACTCTGCAGCCATTTCATTGAAAGATATCCCCAAGCCGAGCGCACTGAAAATGTCGCGATGCTGAAAACAAAATATGAGAAGATCCTGCAAAGCCAATCAGAGTTAGTGTCCATGAAACAGGATGCGGAAAAAAAAGGACTCGATTTTGAAGGGGCCAGACAAATATATCTATCGTATCTTGAACTCAATCCGGAACTGCCCTTGGTCATCAAAAAAAGCATCGTTGACGAAATACGCCGCTACGATCGGCAGATCGAGACCTTCAAGCAGGCGGAGCGGAATTGGAAGCGCCTTTCGGCGGACATCCCCAACGATCGATCGAACCTCACGAAACGTATCCAGGATATCAGGAGCTTTATCTCCAAATATCCTCAGGACTGGTTCGGCGAAGAAGCACGATATCTATTGATCCAGATGGAAAAACTGGAGAATTTGAAAAACAGGCAACATGAAACAGAAAGGGAAATACATGACTGGAAAGCGGTGACAACCTATGTTCAAGACCGCCGGACAAGCCTGTCGAATCGCATAGCCAGGGTCGAGACCTTTATCCGAAACCATCCCCAGGGCAGTTATACTCCAAAAGCGAAAATCATTCTCGTCGCTCTCGTCAAACACAAACAGATCGAGGAGCGTCAACGTCGCCGGGATATGAGCAATGCCGTCCTGAAATCCGAAGAGAAGCACCGGATCAGCCAATGGCTGCGAAGCGCTGGAATATCCTTTATCGACAACAAAAACGGTACGGCTACAGACCGGCGAACCGGATTGACGTGGTGCCTTTTCGATACGACAGATACGGGCAATCAATGCATTACCCACCGTGAAGCGATTCAATATGTCAAAAATCTCAACGCTGGGGGATATAACGACTGGCGCATCCCTTCAGTGGAAGAGTTGCAGATTATTCTTCAAGCCCAAACCCCGTTTCCCGTAAACCGTACCCATTTTTTCTGGACATCGGAACTCTTCTGGCATGGCTGGAACAAAATGGCCTATGTCTTCACCCCCGACAGCACCCTGAAATGGAAAAAGGAATCCAAAAAAATCGAAAATTGCGGGTCGGTACTGGCGGTCAGATAAGATCTTGAATCCAGTGCTACCGGAATAACATCAACACCTCGGATCCCCATGGGTATTTATCGTCCGATCCTGAGTTCACCATTCCTGACCGATACCGCGTGGGGGGGGGATGGGTCGACTTGCGCCGGCACCGGGCGCTGAATGCCGAAATTTGAATTATGATATATTGAATCGAAGTCAAATCGCCCATTTGAGCAGAACACTTCCCCAAGTGAAGCCGGCGCCAAAAGCGGTAAGAAGCATCCAGTCATTCTTTTGAAAACGATGCATCTGATGCGCTTCAGACATGGCAAGCGGAATAGTTGCGGCGGTTGTGTTACCATATTTTTCAATATTGATAACAACCTGCTCCGAAGTCAAACCAAGCTTTTTCGCGACGGCATCGATGATCCGATAATTGGCCTGGTGAGGAATCAAATGATGTAGATCATTTCCTGTCAATCCATTTCGCTTCAACAATGCTTCCGATACATTGGTCATGCCCTTGACGGCATATTTGAAAACGGTCTTACCGTCCTGATAGACGTAGTGCATCCTTTTCCTCACCGTTTCCGCTGTTGCGGGATGCAGGCTGCCGCCGCCTAGAACGTTCAGATATTCCACACCAATGCCGTCCATATGAAGGTCAAAATCAACAATGCCTAAATCATTGTCTTCGGATCGTTCGAGAAGCACCGCTCCTGCGGCATCGCCAAAGATGACGCAGGTGTTCCGATCTTCGTAATTGATGATACTGCTCATCTTATCAGCCCCGATCACCAGAGCGTTTTTATATCTTCCCGTTTCTATAAACTGCGATGCCGTAGCAATGGCGTATATGAACCCTGTACATCCGCCGTTCAGATCGAACCCCCAGGATCGATTGGCGCCCAATTCTTTCTGGACGATGGCGGCAGCGCTCGGTACGGTCATATCGGGGGTGATGGTCGCTAAAATGATCAACTCGATGTCTTCCGGTAAAACGCGGCTGTGTTTAAAGATCATCCTTGCCGCCTCGACGGCCATATAAGATGTACCCTTCTCCTTATCCAGAACAGCCCGCTCCTTGATTCCGGTTCGAATCGTGATCCATTCATCACTGGTATCCACCATTTTTTCAAGCTCATGGTTGGTCAATTTTTTTTCCGGAGAAAAATGTCCAACCCCGGTGATTATCGCGCGCATGCATTATCCTTTCATATCGCGTAAGATTGCCTCAGCTCGTGGATGACGGCTTGAATATATCGCGGATACAGTAGGTTCAGATAAAAAAAGCCCGTTTCGGGAAGAAACGGGCTTTTTGGTATTGACGGCGGCGTCCTACTCTCCCACACAGTCGCCCATGCAGTACCATCGGCGCAAAAGAGCTTAACTTCCGTGTTCGGAATGGGAAC
>NZ_JBFXGG010000054.1:0-20008 GCF_050178255.1 Desulfococcus sp.
ATAGGTCTCCTCGGCCATGAGCGAAAAATCATCTTCGCTCGGCATCAAGGTCAGCATCTTTTTGAGATGTTTTTCGACCACGGCATACTCCCTGATGATGAAGGTATCCTTGTCCGTATCCTGAAGAATCGTAAATTTGTGACGCATCGCTTTCCCCCTTTCTCAATCGGGCCCCACTCTGGTGTTGAGGACCCGCAAAGCAGTATTAATGGACCCACCGCAGCGGCGTCCCGGAACCGGTTCTGTCATTCATCCCGGAAAGCGCCCCGGGCGGCGGCACGAGATCCATCGCCTTCTCCGCGGTGATGCGATCCAGACCGGATTCGAAAAAGAATTTTTTATCTCCCAACGCCGGCTCGAGTTCGTCGAACCACGCGGCATCGGGGGCGTATCGCGCGAAAAAGACGCGGTTGACCCAAGACGGGTCGCGGGCCTGGATGAATTTAAGCACAAACACCTTCTCCGAGAGGAGTTCGGCGATCCCCTGGACGGCAATCTTCCCCGGCGTGGCCGACATGGACGGACCGCGGACCGTGCGGCACAGGCCGGAAACCTGCCCGTAGGCTTCGCTGAAGATCCGGTATGCCTGCGCCAGGGGGACCCTGAAATAGGCCTTTGGGCCGGTATTCCGTGCGATAAACATGTAGTAGGGTATGGCCCCCAGCCGGACCTGGCGGCGCCACATGCGCGCCCACGTCCCGGCGTCGTCATTGACGTGGCGGACTAAAGGCCCCTGACAGCGGATGACGGCCCCGGCGGACTGGAGACGTCTCATGGCCTGCTCCACGGCCGGGGTCTCGAGTTCACGGTCGTGGCTGAAATGGGCCATGACGGCCGGCTGGTGCCCAAGAGCCGCGATGTCTTCGAACAGTTCCATCAGCTCGCCGGCGTCCCGGTCGGTCAAAAAGCGGTAAGGCCAGTAGGCCAGCGCCTTGGTGCCGAAACGGATCGTCAGGGGGTGGTCCGTCCCGAGGCCACGCAACGCGTTGATATACGGGCGCAGCACTTTGGCCCGCATTACCATGGGATCCCCGCCGGTAAAGAGGACATCCGTCACCTCCGGATGGGCCTTCAGGTAACGCGGCAGGACCAGCGGATCATTGCAGGCAAAGTGCAGTTTTTCGATCCCGCAGAACTGCGCCCAGCGGAAGCAGTATGTGCAGAAGGCGTGACAAGTCTGCCCCTGGCGGGGAAATACGAGGACCGTCTCCTTGTATTTATGCTGAAGCCCTTCCAGACGGCGGCCATCCATCACCGGCACATTGAGTTCCATCTGCCTGGCCGGGTGGGGATTCATCTCTCTCTGAATCCTGCGCACCTCGCGGTCAACCGCGGCGATGCTTTTCCCGGCGTGGTCCATGTCCAGCAGCCTGGAGAGATTCGCCTCCGGCAGCATGTTCGGTTGCGGGAAGGTCAGCTGAAATATAGGATCCTCGGGAACGTTGTCCCAATCGATAAGTTCGTTCACGACATAATTATTGACACGAAAGGGCAGAACCCGGCCAACGGCCCTGATCCTGCGCACCCGATCCCCGGACAGGTTTTCCAGGGGCCGGATATCATCGAGGTTGCGCAGCGTGTACGATTTGTATTTAGCGGTTGATATATTCTGGATAGCAGACTCCTTTCAGGCGACACCATCTTGAATCAACGCCTGGCAGCTAAGAGATGATGAGTTCAGCGAAAAATGACCTTCAAAAAAGATGTCCGGAAAGCATGGAGCCAGTGAAATCCCTTGCCCGGCAGGCGCTGTACGTGACTTATAACGATATGGGAAGAATTAAACCGACAGCAGAATGGGAATATTTCCTGCCGCAGTCCTGAAACATGTGGAAAAACAGAGGCTGAGCGGTTTGTCGCCGACTGTCCGGCGACCCGGAGGAACACCACCTTCCGACACGCGTAAACGGTATGTTATGAAGATCGTTATCCGGAATCTGAAGGCCTGTCGAAACCGCCGTTCGCAAAAAAGGAAACCGATACAATCGCGTCAGCCATATCAGAACCGGAATACCTGAAAAACAAATTATATGATATTTCTATTTTTGTCAACCCTGGCGTATATTTTGCATTTCTTCCATGGATTCAAGGTGTCCCGCCATATTGTGACGGAACACCCGTCAGGAAGGCATCTCCTGACGAAACGCGCTCATCCGGCATCCATGACCTGAACAGCCCGTTTCAGGGAATCATAGTGCCCCGGACTCAGCTTTCCCGCATCAACCCATAGCGGTAATCCGTTGCCGGACTGAAGTTCTCCTTGATGGTGCGCGGGGAGAGCCAGCGCATGACGTTGTGCCGGCTGCCGGCCTTGTCGTTGGTGCCGGACGCCCGCGCACCGCCGAAGGGCTGGAGTCCCACGAAGGCGCCGGTGGTCTTGTCGTTGATGTAGAGATTGCCGGCACTGTAGCAGAGCCGCCTTTCCATCTCGACAACGGCGGCGCGGTCCCGGGCGAACAGGGCGCCGGTCAGCGCATATTTCGACGTGGTCGCACAGAGCGTAAGGGCTTTCTCGATATCATCGTCCGGATAGACAAAGACGGTCATCACGGGACCGAAGATTTCCTCCTGCATGGTCTTGAATTTTGGATCGGTGGTGACGATCACCGTGGGCGTGATAAAAAAGCCGATGCTGTCGTCACACTCACCGCCGGCGATAATCTCTGCGTCGTCCGCCTCACGGGCGAATCGAATGTAGCCGCTGATGTTGTCGAAGGCATTCCGATCGATCACGGCACCCATGTAATGGGTGAAGTCCTCTACGTCCCCGGTCTTGATGCCGTCAATGCCGGCCGTGAGCCGGGTTTTCACCGCAGGCCAGATGCTTTTGGGAATATAGACCCTCGAGGTGGCCGAACACTTCTGTCCCTGATAGGAAAAGGCCCCTCCGATGAGAGCGGGGACCAGGGTTTCAATGTCTGCGGACGGGTGCGCAAAAACGAAATTCTTGCCCCCGGTTTCGCCCACGATGCGGGGATAACCGTTGTAATGCGCCAGGTTTTGAGCAACGGTGCGCCACATCCCCTGGAATACGGCGGTGGAGCCGGTAAAGTGGATGCCGGCCAGCATTGAATGGCTCATGACCAGGGGTCCCACGGCACTTCCCGGGCCGGGAATGAAATTGATCACGCCGTCGGGCAGTCCCGCCGCCTGCAACAGTTTCATCACGTGATAATTGGAATAAACGGCGGTGGAAGCCGGTTTCCACACGACGGTGTTACCCGCCATGGCCGGCGTGCCGGGCAGGTTACCGCCGATGGCCGTGAAATTGAAAGGCGTCACGGCAAAGACGAATCCCTCAAGAGGCCGGTATTCCATTCGATTCAGAATGCCCTGAAGACATTCGGGCTGCTCTTCTATGATCTGTCGAAAAAAGTAACTGTTGTACCGGAAAAAATCCATCAGTTCGCAGGCCGCGTCGGCGTCGGCCTCGTAGACCGTTTTGCTCTGGCCCAGCATCGTCGCGGCGTTAAGGGTGTGACGCCACGGCCCCCCGATCATTTCCGCAGCCCTGAGAAACACGGCCAGGCGGTGATCCCATGGGGTCTCGGCCCACGCCTTTCCGGCGTCAAGAGCGGCCTGGACAGCCATTCGGGTCTCGGCTTCACCGGCCATGTGATAGGTGGCCAGGACATGGGCGTGATTGTGCGGGATGATACATTTCCCCGTCTTTCCGCTCCTCACCTCTTTTCCGCCGATGATCAGAGGAATCTCCATGGGAGACTGCTTCAGTTCGGCCAGCCTGACCTTGAGGCCGCGCTTTTCGTCGCTCCCCGGCAGATAACCCGGCACTGCCTCGTTGCAGGGTTTCATGATTCGGTATACACCGTTGGACATCATTCGCCTCCTTTCAAAACAGGCATAAATAGTCAGAGTGGGAGCGCCTAAAACGCCTCTCCCCCAGAATGGACTCGACGGGCAGCCCCGTCCGCTTTTCAATCGCTTCCCGGACTGCCGACGCCTGACCAAATCTTCGGGCTGCACTCGCCGATGACGCCGGTCGATCAGCAAACCGGGCCATCCGACGCTGAAACCGCTCCTCCAGCGTCACCCGGATGTCTTCGGCCACCAGTTTGTCCGCGAGGAAAACCACCTCCGCTTCCCCCGGCGTATCCTCCCGTCCCGGAGGAAGCGCCATGTGAACGGCCACGATGTCGGCCACGGCGGGAAACCCCATGGCGCGGAGACATGCCGCACCTGCATGGGCATGGTCCGGCTGTTCCCGGGCCAGATCGTGAACCAGAGCGGCAGCACGAATCAAATCCAGCGACAGCAGACCACCGGCAGGGCCGGCTCCTTCCGCCTGGTTCAGGGCATGCCCAAGGGTCACGGCCACATCAGCCACGGCCCGGCAGTGGGCCCAGACCGGGGGCGCCACCGCCAGAACATCCACCATGAGGGCCCGGCACTCCTCGGCCGAGGGAACATCGTACCCAAGGCAGTTCCGCGCAATGCCCTCATAATCTTCGGGGGTATCCATGTCCATCAGGATGAATCGGTCGGCTACGGGAATCTCCCGGGCCGCCGGCCACATCGCCAGATATGTCCGAAGGCCGCCGTTGCCGTGCCATTTCAGGATGTCGGCGATGTGGCGACCGCCGATGAGGGGGGGATGGCCTCGCCGTCCCTGAAAGGTCGGATGAAGGATCGTCCGCCCGGCGTCTCCCTGCACTCCGCCGTTTTGGGTCGTGGATTGCCAGGTGTCCACGAGCCTGAGGATCGTGGAGGGCCGGATCAAAGGCACGTCCACCGGGAGCACCATAACACCCGGACAGACGGGATCGAGGGTGGCGAGCCCCGCGAGAACGGATGTGAACATGCCGTCTTGAAAATCGGGATTGAACACCGCCCAGGCGCCCGCCTTTCGAACGACCGGGACGAGACGCTCCCGATGATGGCCGACGACGACTCGGATGTCGGCGATCCCGGCCGTCTGGAACAGGCCGATGACCCGTTCGACGACGGTGCGGTCCGCCAGGGGGAGCAGGGGTTTGTCCCGTCCCATGCGTGTCGACTTCCCCGCGGCCAGAATGACGGCGGCCGGCCCGGGAGCGGTCATTTCCGGGCTGCCCGGGCCGCGATCAACTCCGCCACGATGCTGACGGCGATCTCTTCGGGCGTCTCGGCCTGTATGCCGACACCGATGGGGCAGTGAACCCGCGCGAAATCCGCGTCGGTGTGCCCCGCGTCCCGGAGGGCTGCATAGATGGCGTCGCGTTTTCTCCGGCTGCCGATCATGCCGATGTACCCGGCGTCCGTGCCGAGGGCCTGCTGCAGCACGGTCCGGTCATGGTGATGGCCCCGGGTGAGAATCACCAAGTAGCTGTCCGGGTCGACGGGGAGGTCTGAAAACGCAAGGTGAAAGCTTTCGATCACCCGGACATCGTCGGCCAGAGGGAAGCGTTCGCTGTTCGCGAATTCAGCCCGGTCGTCAAGCACCACGGTGCGGAAACCCACCATGCGGGTCAGTCGGGAGACCGCCTGGGAGACGTGGCCCGCACCGAAAAGATAGGCGGTGTGCGGCATAAGTGCCGGCTCGGTGAGATACCGCCGTTCATGGTGGACGACCATCACCGGTGCCCGCGCCTTTCGGGTTTTTTCCAGGAGCGCCGGCAAAACGGCGCGGGGAAAGCCGTCGTTCGCAACAATGTCGCCGTCCATGAAGATCGCGGCCCGCAGGATTTTCCCGGCATCGTTCACATCCGGAATACCGGCTGCCAGGAGGTACCTGCGGCCCTGACGTCGGGCCTCGTCCAACACGTGAAACAGACGGTTGATCTCCGGTGTCGGCGAAAGCCGTTCAAGGAGGATGTCCAGACAGCCGCCGCAGATCATGTCCATCTCGCCCGCGGCGCCCGAACGGTCCAGATCGAAGGAAAGGATCTCGAACCGGCCGGATGAAAGGACATCGGGGGCCGCCGCCATCACAGCGCCCTCTACAGGGCCGCCGCCGATGGTACCGAGGATGCCGCCATCCCTCCGGATGATCATTCGGGCGCCGGCGGTTCGGGGCGTAGAACCGGTCCGACCGATAATGGTTGCCAAAACAAAAGATTCGCCCGAATTCAGCAGGCGGTGAATATCTTGTATCATAAAGGGGTGATCTCCACGGAATCGTTCACATCAAGGGATATAGACCGAAAGCTGAAGACCCGGTCATACCCATATTTCAACTTTCGAATTTCATGATGGTGAGCAGATAGAGGTGCCGGGAGGATACGGCCTATGAAAGTCGAAAGTTGAGTCCATATTTTTTCGATACGGCGCCGGCCGCCGTCCAGCATCATTTGACTCATACCATAACGGCTTTAAACCGGGCAAGACCGGACGGCCTCAACGGCCTGCCGTAAGACCGCAGGTCCATGATCCGTGATCAACAGGACGCCTTTCAACACCCAGATTTTTCAGCGAGGGAAGGAGATGCAACATACCCTGAACTGGAAATCAGCATATACTTTTTGACACTTTATTTGTAATTTAGTATCCACATAAACACGATTATTCATTTATTTGTTTTTATAATAACAAAAAATAACTTTTAACCCTATATATAATGGAAAGACATGCTACAGCAAAACCTCGGCACACGATATTCGATGCAGTCCGAAGAAGATATTACAGCGACATATATACATTCCGGAAAACAACATCCACCATATCCATTGATCGACTTCAATAGAAAGCTCCAAAGAGAAGCGGGATTGTCTCAACTCAACGAAACATATCTTGAAAATCTGGTGAAAGAGTTTCAGGCAGTTCCTCAACTTTCCCGTAATATCAAAGGGTTGACGCTGACTCGTCTCACTGAATTGGCCCTGATCTGCGCCGGGAATTATGCCGACAACGGCGAGATCACGACAGCCGGCGACCTGATGGTCAATCCGCCACAAGTGATGGTCTATCTCCGAGGCAATACCGAGCCGATATTGAAAAAGCGCCATGAAAAACTGACCGCGCAGTTCAAACATCTCCGCCGACATCATTCATCCATGATCCATTGGCTCATCCATAATTCCCAACTGGAGATTCGTCAAAAGCCTCTTCTCCCAAAGCTTTGCGACATGATGAGCGCTTTCGGCGCGATCTCCGATAAATACATTGCCACTGTAGATCAGCGAATGAAACAGATCGCCGATACCATGGGGTTTCTCTCAGCCTGGAAGGTTGGGTCCGCGGAAGAATTCCATCAGAAACTGAAGAGTGCCCGCCCCTCGGAGAGGGGCTTCATTCACAGGACCCTATGCCGGTTTGATCGGCGGCTTTTCGATGAAATGTGGAATGATATCGGTGTATTGTTGTTGGACAGCGGCTATCGAAGCCGTTTCGTCGGCTGATCGGTGCCTGTCATCTGTGATATGGGCGAAGCGATAAGGCGTGACAGCGGTTTTGCTCCCGGACACGCCGTTTGCTTTCCAGGAACAGGTGATCCAAGACCTGTGCAGGCGCTGAATCGACATCGCCGACCCGGCGCCTTCATTGGCCGGTGAGGCGGTCTTATTCCACAGCCTCCCCATCGAGTATATCCGTGGCCCAGGACATGGCGGCAGCTGTTTTGGGAAACCCCATAACGGAGATCAACAGCAACAGCGCATGCTCGATTTCCGCCCGGGTTGCGCCTTCTTCCAGTGCGCGTCGTGTATGGGAATGCACCGAACCTTCCGACTGACCGGCGGCTGCAGCGGCGAGCTGAATCAACTGCGAGGTCTTCCCGTCGATAGGCCCGCTGTTGCGGATAGTCTCACCCAGTGAATTGAGAGAGGCCGTCACATCCGGATACTTTTGAGATATTTTTTTGTAGGCTCCCATTTTTTCTTTTTGATTCGCCATTGAATTCCTCCTTTTTTTCTCACGGTTGAGCAAACAAAAGACGTCACTGAAAAGCTCACGTCGTCCCTTCGCATTCTGATCGGCAACCGGCTTTGACGCTATCTGCACCTTACAGGCCGGGAAAATACGCTCCCCATCGACCTGATCAAAGAGGCCGGCCTCACGGGATAACGTCAAGCGCCTTTCCGACTTTTTCAAATGCAGTGATGGCGCGATCCAGATGCTTCCGTTCGTGGGCCGCCGACATCTGGGTCCGGATACGGGCCCGGCCCTTGGGCACCACCGGATAGGAAAAGCCCACCACGTAGATGCCTTCTTCCAGCAGCCGGGCGGCCATTTTCCCGGCCAGGACGGCATCCCCCAGCATGACGGGAATGATGGGGTGGTTCCCCGGGATGAGTTCGAAGCCGAGCGCCGTCATTCCAGATCTGAAATAGGCGGTATTCTCCATGAGTTTATCCCTGAGATGTTTTCCCTCTTTCAACAATGCCAATACCTGGAGGGACGCCGCGGCGATGGGGGGTGCCAGTGTGTTCGAGAAGAGATACGGTCGGGAGCGCTGGCGCAACCAGGCGATGATCTCCTTCCGGCCGCTGGTGTAACCGCCCGAGGCCCCTCCCAGGGCTTTGCCCAGCGTCCCTGTATTGATGTCGATGCGATCCTGGACACCGCAGTATTCCGGTGTTCCGCCGCCGTTCTTTCCCATAAATCCCACTGCATGGGAGTCGTCCACCATGACCATGGCGTTGTATCGATCCGCCAGGTCACAGATGTCGACAAGGTTGGCGATGACGCCGTCCATCGAAAAGACGCCGTCGGTGGCAATCAGCTTGAACCGGGCGCCCTGCGCAGCCTTGAGTCGGGCCTCCAGGTCGTTCATGTCATTGTTCCCGTACCGGAATCGCCGGGCTTTGCATAGACGAATTCCGTCGATGATGCTGGCATGATTGAGTGCGTCGCTGATGACGGCGTCTTCAGGCCCCAGCAAGGCTTCGAAGAGGCCTCCATTGGCGTCGAAGCATGAAGTGTAAAGAATGGTGTCCTCGGTCTTGAGAAAATCACTGATTCCGGCTTCGAGGGTTTTGTGGATCTCGTGGGTTCCGCAGATGAAGCGGACCGAGGCCATACCGAAGCCGTATTTCCGAAGCCCCCTCTCGGCCGCCGCAATGACCGTCGGATGATTGGCCAGCCCCAGATAGTTGTTGGCACAGAAATTGATCACCTTAATGTTTTTTTGTACTGTTATATCAGCCTGTTGTGGTGATGTAACAATCCGTTCTTCTTTGAAGAGCCCCTCGGATTTCAGAGCGCGGGTCTCCCGATCGAGATACGCGAGAAAAGCTGCGTCCATGATATTTATCCCTCCTGTTTTTTCGTAAGGCTTCGCCCCTCAAGCCCTGAACGAAGCGTCATCCGGCCGGACCACACAGCTCTCGGGAAAATACAATAAAACAGAATAAATTGATATTGTTAAAAATCCTTCATACTGTAAAGAGAAAAGCTGTTCTTTGACAATGCAACCGGCTTTACACTGAACGGATCTTGATCTATAACGATCCCGTCCTGCGATGAACCCGGCATGAAGATTCACCATGCTTGAAAAACAGAAAGGTAATGATGACAAATATCTATGAAATTCTGGAACACCACGTTATCCCCTACGAACGTACCGATCATCCTCCGGTTTACACCATCGAAGAGGCCGACCGTCTGGTCCCGGCCCTCCCCGGCGCAAAAACCAAAAATCTCTTTCTTCGGGACAACAAGGGCAAGCGTCATTTCCTGGTCGTCGTCAACGGCGATACAACAGTCGATCTGAAGCGTCTCCACACGGTTATCGATAGCACCCGCGTCAGTTTCGCTTCCGCTGATCGTCTAAAACGGCATCTGGATCTCGAACCGGGTGCTGTTTCGATGCTGGCCGTCGTCAACGATGCGGCTCATCAGGTCGAACTGATTATCGACAAGCGCCTCTGGGAAGCCGACGCATTCCAATGCCATCCATTGGTGAACACCAGCACGCTGGTACTGTCCAGGCAAGGGCTTGAAAAGTTGTTCGACGTCACCGGCCACACGCCCCTTCTCGTCAATGTACCTGAACACCCCTGATGGCCCCCTCGGAGCATCGAGAACTTCGGGTTTCTGCACCAATCCTTCACAGCTGGGCTTTCAGCCAGTAAAAAAACCGTTTTCACGCTACATAGGCGTTTTGTCCGTTCGATGGAATAACTTAATGGGATTGCATTTAAATAATCTCTGGCATTTTCTCAAATCATATGAAATATTGAGATGTTCGGCAAGATCTTTTTCCGGAGGAAATGACCCATGAAGAAAATCGTCGAATGTGTACCTAATTTTTCAGAAGGCCGAAATCGGGAAACCATCGATGCCATCGCCGAAGCCATACGACGGACTTCGGGCTGCACCCTGCTGGACGTCGATCCCGGGGCATCCACCAACCGCACCGTCTACACCTTTGTCGGCGACCCCGACAGCATTCTCGAGGGGGCACTGGCCGCCGCACGGGTGGCGAGAGCTCGCATCGATATGAGAACTCACAAGGGTGAACACCCCCGCTTTGGGGCCATGGATGTCTGCCCGTTTATACCCGTCCGAGGTGTAAGCATGGCGGATTGTGTCGACATTGCCCGAACCTTCGCCCAGCGTGCCGCGGAGGCGCTCAAGGTCCCTTTCTTTCTGTATGAAGAGGCCGCTCTTCAGGATTATCGCCGCAAACTCCCGGATATTCGTCATGGAGAATACGAAGGACTGGCCGAACGCCTGAAGGATCCGCGCTGGCAGCCGGATTTCGGCCCTGCCGAATTCGTGCCGCAATGGGGCGCCACCGCCACCGGGGCGCGCATGTTCCTCATCGCCTACAACGTCAACATCCTCGGCACGGCCAATCAAGCCCACCGCATCGCTCTCAATCTAAGGGAGACCGGCCGAGGCAACGACCAGCCCGGCCGCCTCAAGGAGGTCAAGGGCATGGGCTGGTTCGTGGACGAGTATAATCTGGCTCAAGTGACGGTGAACCTGACCAATTACCGGGTGACCCCCATCCACCGGCTCTTCGAAGAGGTCGGGAAGGAGGCCGCCGAACTGAAAGTGGGGGTGGCCGGCTCCGAGATTGTGGGGCTCGTTCCCCTGGAGTCCATTCTCATGGCGGCGGACTATTATATCGAAAAGGAAAATCTCTTCATCTACGAGGAGGATCAGAAGATCCGGCTGGCGGTTGAACGATTAGGCCTCAACAGCGTTGCACCATTCGAGCCCGACAAAAAGATTATCGAATACATTGTGGCCGAACCACCGGACGAACCTCTGGCCGACCTGAGCCTGAGGGGGTTTATCGAGGAAGTGGCCGCCCGTTCGTCCACGCCGGGCGGCGGTTCGGTGTCTGCCGTCCTTGCCGCTTTGGGAGCCGGTTTAGGGGCCATGGTGGCCAAACTCACCTACGGCGTTCGCAAATTCGAAAGCGTCGATGCACAGATGCGAGCGGCCATTCCACCTCTGCACGAGACGACCCGATCGCTCATTGCCATGATCGATGCCGACACCAACGCTTTTAACGATTACATGGAAGGCGTCCGAATGCCGTCGGGCACACCGGCGGAAAAGGCCGCTCGCACCGAAAGGATGCAGCAAGGCCTAAAAACGGCCGTCAATGTCCCGCTCCAAACCATGACCATAGCCGACAGCGCATGGGAAGCGTTATGCGATACGGCCCGACACGGCAACCCGGCATCCCGATCCGATATACAGGTCGGTGCAAGAGCCCTGGAAACCGGAATCTGGGGCGCATATCAGAACGTAGTCATCAACCTCGAAGGGATCACGGACGATGCCTTCAAGGCCGAGACGCTGAAGCTTGCAGACGCCATAGCCGATCGCGCTCGCAAAAAGATGCAGGAAGTACTGGACATTCTCGAAACGAAGCGGACAAGCTGAAGCACATCTTGCTATATTTCGAACTTGATGCCCTGGGCCAGAGGGAGTTCGTTACCATAATTGATGGTATTGGTCTGCCGCCGCATGTAGGCTTTCCACGCGTCGGAGCCTGATTCCCGGCCGCCTCCCGTCTCCTTTTCCCCGCCGAATGCCCCACCGATCTCGGCGCCCGAGGTGCCGATGTTCACGTTGGCGATCCCGCAATCCGAACCTCGGGCCGACAAAAAAATCTCCGCCTCGGAAAGGTTCCGGGTAAATATGGCCGATGAGAGTCCCTGGGGAACGGCATTGTGAAGCACAATGGCATTGTCCACGCTGCCGACATACCGGATCAGATACAAAATGGGCGCAAAGGTCTCTTCCTGGACAATGGGACAATCATGGGTTACGGCCACCAGTGCGGGAGTAACGTAGCATCCGCTCTCGTAGCCCGGTCCGGTCAAAATCCGGCCTCCGAAAAGTATTTTTCCGCCCTGTTCCCGAATCCGATCCAGCGCCGATGCAAAATCCTTCACGGCACCCCGATCGATGAGGGGTCCCACCTGGTTGGTCTCATCTGTGGGATCTCCGATCTTCAATGCGCCATAAGCCTTTTTGAGGGCCTGCACGACACGATCATAGATCGCGTCGTGAACGATCAGTCGCCGTATGGAGGTACAGCGCTGCCCGGCAGTGCCGACAGCGCCGAAGACAATAGCGGGGACGGCCATTTCCAGGTTGGCGTTCTCGGTAAGAATGACACCGTTGTTACCGCCCAGTTCCATGATTGTTTTTCCCAGGCGACCGGCCACCTTTGCAGCGGCATGCTTTCCCACGTCCGTGGAGCCCGTCAGCGAAATCAGGGGAATTCGGGAATCTTCCAGCATCCGCTCCCCGATAACGGCGCCGCTGCCGATGACAAGGTTGAAAACACCTTCCGGCAAATCGTTTTTCCGGATTACATCCGCCATGATCTTCTGCACGGCAATTGCCGTGAGCGGTACTTTGGAAGCGGGCTTCCAAATCACGACATCGCCGCAGACGGCTGCGATCAGCGCATTCCAGGACCACACCGCTACCGGGAAGTTGAACGTGGTGATGACCCCGACCGCGCCAAGAGGATGGTACTGATCATACATCCGATGATCGGGCCGCTCCGAGGGCATGGTGAATCCATAAAGCTGCCGCGACAGCCCCACGGCGAAGTCCGCGATGTCAATCATTTCCTGGACCTCTCCCAGCCCCTCCTGAAGTGATTTGCCCATTTCAAAGGTTACCAGGCGGCCCAAAAGCACTTTGTGCTCTCTGAGTTTCAGGCCGATCTGGCGGACAATATCACCCCGACGGGGGGCCGGCACCTGCCGCCATATCGGAAACGCAACGCCGACGGCATCCATAATCCACTCGTAATCATTCTGAGACGCCCTGAACACAGAGCCGATGGGATCCCCGGTAATCGGGGAAATGCTGATGATTTCTCCCTGATCCGTTGTCCGACCCCAGAGGGTACCGGTGCTGGACCCCATATTTTTCGGTTCGATTTTAAGGGCTTCTAATACGTCGGATAGCTTCATGGTATCTTCTCCTGAAAGCAGGCCGCCGCCTTTCCTGCCTCTGCTCCAGAGCCGGCAGCGGCTTTCGGGTCATATCCGGCGCTGAATCAGGTGATACAAACGAGCGCCGGCTTCATAAAACAGTCCTCTCAAGGCTCGTCCCGATACGGCTTTGGGGCTGGTGATCGGCAGCGGAATTGCGTCGAGGGGTGCACCCAGAGCCCACTCCGCCAGAAGTTTGCCGAAAACCGTTCCCGGACCAATGCCGCGACCGTTGTAGCTGGTGACCGAAATCAGATTTTCATCCAACAGATGAAACCGGGGAATGTGATCGACCGTCATGGCAATGCGGCCGTTCCAGGCATACTCCAGGGGCACGGACCCAACCTGGGGAAAAAGCTTCGCGATGGTTCGCCTCGCCCAGTTCTCATGGAGTGCATACCCGCCGTTTTCCACCTGTCCGACGCTGCCCAAAAGGAGCCGTCCCGATTGATCCAGACGGAACGAGGAAAGAATCAGGTGGGTATCCCACGCGCCTTCTCCGCCCGGCAATATGGTGTTTCGAACGTCCTGGGGCAGGGGCGCCGTCGCGAACTGAAAATAGTTGAAAGGGATGAGTTCCTTTTCACGCGCTTTAAAAGCAAATTCCGGATACCCCTGAACAGCCAGGATCACGGTGCGGGCCTGAACGAACCCGTTAGGGGTCGAAAGACGCCATCCTTTGGGGTCGCGCGTCAATCCGGTCACCGATGATTGGACATGGAGACGTGCTCCCGCGCGACATGCGGCCTCCGCAAGCCCGTAAACATAGGCCAGGGGTTGAACCGTCCCCGCGCGCTCATCCAGGAGCGCCCCGTAAAAGCGGTTGCTGCCGATCTTCGGCGCCGCCGCCTCCCGATCAAGCAGCGTCACCGGGGCGCCGCGGCGTTTCCACTGGGATTCCCGCTGTTGGAGGGCACGAAACCCGCCCGGAGAATGTGCACAGTGAAGGGTGCCCTTGTGTACGGCCTCGCATGGGATGCGGTGCTGTTCAATCAGTCCGAAAACCAGTTCCGGGGATGCGCCCAGCACATTGATGAGGCGCTCGCCCATCTCCTCCCCCAACATGCGAAGGACGTCATCCGGCATCAGCCATAGGCCGGCGTTGACCAGGCCGACATTGCGGCCGGCACCGCCGTAGCCGATCTCCCTTCCCTCCAGGAGAATCGTATCCACCCCCGCCTCCGCGAGATGCAGGGCTGCGGACAATCCCGTATACCCGCCTCCGATCACCGCCACATCGGCATGCTGGTCTCCCTCGAAAGGGCCCAGCACCGGGGCCGGCGGCGCCGTGGCCGCCCACAGCCCGTGACTCAACGTTTTATCCTTCATGTGCATCACCTCCGTCGTCAGGATATGTTAAAATGTCTTGAAATATTTGTCTTCTCAACCACCGTCAACGCCGCTTCGAGGACCCCCTCACTGTAACGCAGTTCCAGCGTCTTTTTCAGCATCGCCATGGTCAGGATCCGATTTTCACGGGCCAGAACGGCCAGCGAGGCCAGCGCCCAATCCGGTGATTTGATTTGTTTCGATTTGAAGTCGATGTCGACAACCGTTGCGCCGCAAGGGGGCAACGCCACGCCGAGGGCACGAATAACCATTGATTCCGGCGACAATCGACCAAACATCCCCTTGCGTCGACCGACGCCCTCGGCTGCCAAAGCGATGACCACCGCCGGGTTTTCGATACCGGCATACTCGATCTCGGTCTCCGACAGAATGACTTCGCTCACCGAATGCCCCCGCATCACGGTAACGGGATAGTCGTTCTTCTGGGTGGCGTAACACCCTGCCGCAGCTCCGGCCAGACACAGCAGTTCACCTGCGGTGACGATACGCTGACCGGCGCCGCCCAGCACAACCACCTCCCGCCGACCCTTCCACGGCGCCTTGAAAACGGGTTCAATGCGCACCGGATCCGGCGGTGCATCCTGCAAAACAGCTTCCTGCCGATACGCGCGGCCATATTCCATCCGGTCGTTCAATGTTTTGAAGCTTGAAAGGTCAGGCAGTTCGGCAATGCTATCGGCGATACGCCTGGGGGTAAGCCTGTTCTGTCGGGCGTATCGCCCGGGACATATTCCCCAGATATCCACCAGGGAAAATCCGTCGTAGGCGATCGCCTCCTGGAGATGCCTGACCAATCCTTCATCGTATGTCGAAACGCGGGACACCATGGCCGCTCCGGCGGTGCCGGCGACCTGGCAGATATCCATCGGTTTCTCCAGACGGTTCAGGAAGCCGGAGCCGACCTCGGCGTCCCGAGGGGTGGTACTCGAACACTGACCGCCTGTCATCCCATAGTTGAAATTATTGAGCACCAACAAGGTCAGATCGATATTACGCCGACAAGTGCTGAGAACATGTGCGCCCCCGATCCCCAAACCGCCGTCTCCCATGGTGACGATAACCGTGAGTTCCGGCCGCGCCATCTTTATGCCGGTGGCGTAAGTGAGCGCCCGTCCATGAAGGCCGTGAAAGGCGTGGGTATTGAAAAAGGTATCAAAAAGACCCGAACAGCCGATATCTGTGACGATAACGACTTGCCGGCCGGTGAGGCCCATACCGATCAGGGCCTGGTCCAACGCGTGGAGTACCCGTTCGTGGGCGCACCCGGGACAGAAGACCGGCGGGCGGTCCGTGTTTAAAAGGCTATCCATGCTGAATCACCTCCTGGATCCGACCCGGCGTGATAAGCTCTCCGTTCATCTGGCCTATAAAGTCGATGGTTTTACCCGGCAGGATGCGTTCGATCTCTCGAACGTACTGGCCGAGATTCATCTCGGGGACGATCACCCGCCGGCAAGGGGCGGCCTTTTCCCGAATCAGCGCTTCGGGAACCGGCCAGAGGGTCTTCAAAACCAAAAGCCCGGCCTTCCCGCCGCTTTCCTCGACCCGTTTGACGGCAGCCCGTGCAGCCCTGGCCGTTACCCCGTAGGCAATCACCAGGGTATCAGGGTTGGCAACAGGATATTCGTCGTAGCAGGTGATTTTCGAAGCGGCCGTACTGATCTTGGCGAAGCGCCGCGCCTGCATCAGCGCGATCTGGTTCGGGTCGGTGGTGATGTAGCCGTCCGGACCATGGGTCGAGGACGTCTGACGAACCAGGGTCTGGCCGCCGATAGGCAGGAAATCCGGTACGTACCGGCCTTCCCTTGCAGCAAAGGGCAAGAAGGGCTCCCTGCCGTCGGCCATTCGGCGCTCCAGCACTTCCGGCAGCCGCAGGCGTTCCAGATCAAGGGTCTCCCGGATCATGGAGACCTCTTTGTTGGCGGCCAGAAAGACCGGGCAGCGAAAACGTTCGGCCAGATTGAAGGCCTGCATGGTCAATACATAACAGTCCTTTACGTCTACAGGGGCCAGGACGATCACCGGAAGCCCCCCGGAGTTGCCCCATTGCAGGAACTGAATGTCGCCGTCGGCGCCTTTGGTTGCAGAACCGGTGGAGGGCCCCAGGCGTTGGACGTCGACAATGACAATGGGAATCTCACTCCCGAGGGCAAAGGAGATCTGTTCGCTGTAAAGGCTCATTCCCGGTCCAGAGGTCGCCGTCATAGCCTTCAAGCCGGCCATGGACGCCCCAAGACAGAAGCCTATGGAAGCGATTTCATCCTCTCCCTGGAGGCAGATCCCCCCATTGGGCGGCAGCAGCCTGAGCATGGTGTTGTAAATGGTCGTAGCCGGCGTGATGGGATACCCGGCAAAAAACCGGCACCCGGCGGCCAGGGCGCCCCAGGCAATCGCCTCATTGCCCTCCATCAGCGTCAGACCCATATCTCCACTCCGTTCAGAGGTTGATGGTTTTATAAAGACACCCCGCCAATGAAAATTCAGATGTCGACCTTCAGGGTCCCGTAAAAACTCAGAAATTATGCTCCTAACCACATTATATTGCTGTTGTACAAAAATACAAGCGGTATATGTTGTGTCCACATATGGATAGAACGACTTTTTGCGAATGCATCAATTTTTTGAGGATTATCTCATTGGAATTCGATAGAGAAGCGGCTGAAGGGTACAGAGGCGGCCGAACAGCCTCGCAACACCGGCCAATGCCTGAGCGGCATCACCATCGGAGGCATTGAGTGATGGAGCGCTTTCTATAATTCCTGTCGTGCGTTTTTCGTCAGCAGGTTTTCTCCATCGCCCTGGGCCTGGTCTTCCAATACCTTGCGCTCCAGTGCGTGTTCTGCGCTGACATCCTTGACATCCTTGACATCCCCGGCATTGGCATCAACCGATTTTTTCACGGGAACGGATTTATGGGAATCCTTCTCGATCAGCCGCAGTTTGTAAATCGGTTCGGGCATGACAATACCGGCATCGTCAAACGCCTCCTTGATTCTTCGGATGGCCTCGCTCCGAACCTTGGGGAAACTGAAACGACGCTGATCCACCCAGGCATATATACCCAGCAACACATTCGAATCCCCCAAAGCCTCGATAACGGCCAGCGGCCTGGGATCCGTAAGCACGCCCGGGGTAGCCTTCAGCGTCTCAAGAGCGAGGGCCTGTGCCGCCAGCAAATCCTCTGCCGTATCGATGCCCGCCTTGAAATGGAAACGCCTTTCGGGGTTGCGGGTAAAATTGGTGATCACCGCCTTGAAAACCAATGCATTGGGAATCCGAATGTGGTTGCCGTCCAGGGATATCAGGATCGTGGCACGAGAGGTAATCCTGGCCACGTTGCCCTCATGCCCGTCGATATCCACCAGGTCATTGACCTCAAAAGGGTTCCTGAGACTCAGCAGGATACTGGCGATGTAGTTCTCTACCGTGTCCCGCACGGCAAACCCCACCGCAAGACCGACAATTCCGGCGGCACCGAGTATCGTGCCGATTACCGGAGCGGCATCCACCAGCACCAACGCCACGATCACACCCGCAAGAATAAAGACCAAATGGGCGATCTGTCCCAACAGTCCGGCGATAAAAGGGTTGGGGCTGACCCGGAGAAACAGGCTTTCACGCTCTCGGATCCATCCGCCCAGCATCCAGAACATGACAAGGAGCAGCAGCGCGAGAACGAACAGGGGCAATTGCGCAGCCAGGCTCCTGGCCATGTTCACTATTTTTTGCCACGTAAAGGATAGACGATCCGAGAGGTCTCGGTTTACCGTCAATTCATTTACGACCTCGACCACACCTTCCACCTGACGGGTGAATTGCAGCGCCTTGGTTTCGGAAGCGACGGAATCCACTTCGCCCTTGAGCGTCACCACTCCGTTACTGACGGAGATCTCGATATCCCGCAACGCATCCAGCTCCGAAAAGATCTGATCGAGACGCTGACGGATATTGCGGTCATTCTGGGTGGAACTTCTGGTCGTGATGACCTTTTCCGCCGGCGCCTGCGTCTCCGCCGCCGTTCCGGTCAGCAAATTTTTCAGTTCATCCGCCTGAAGACCGCCGGCCGCGGCAAGGAACAGCGCTAACACCATAACCATCGTCCGCGCCATGATAAAATCCGTCTTTCTCTATAAAAGATTAAAAACACTTGGAATCGACAGGCATACAACCGAAAGTGTCGGCCGGTGCCGGAAGGATACGGCCAAGCCCCTTCAGCGGTGAGTTTTAGTGCCGCTTAAGCCCAGCGGAAGACCAGGGGTCCGGACCGTTTGAGCGCAAGCGCGTTTCCGGACCAATCGGATCAAGCTTCAGCGGCACTTGAACGAAACCATGCAGGGCGCTGATCGTCCCCAGCCCTTGAATACCGAAAGTTGAATCGTCAAATTCTCCGTGTTCAGAGTGAAGGATGTTGCCGCGTCTACTCGTTTTGTGGCTCCGCCGCTTCCTGAAGATCATTGACGGTCTCATCAATCTTTTCCCCGGCCTTTTCCGCAGGTCCTTCTCCCGTAATCTCATCTCCGGCTTCTTCAACAGCCTCTTTTATGGATTCCGCCGATTGATCGATTTCTTCCCCGGCCTTCTCTGCCGGCCCTTTGGATTCACAACCTGTTACGGCGACCATGATACCGAACGCTGCTGCAATGATCAGGGCAATTACTTTTTTCCGCATTTTTTCACCTCTTCATGCTGAAGTTAAACCTGGAAATCATTCCTCAACTCTATTCGCCTCGTGTTCAATTTACATCTCAACTGTCGACTTCCATGACGGTGACCGGAGAGAGATGTCGGAGGGTACGGGCCATGAATACCGAAAGTTGGATTACATATCTTATTATTGCATATCTGAATGAATTTCAATAGTGCGGATCGAGGTTTCATCCTCTCACCTCGACCTGTCCCCCGACAAACGGTCTCTGATGACGTTGAGGATGGTGCTTCGGTTCGGCAGCGCTTTGGAAACAAAAAAGTTTGCACCTCTTTGAAACGCTTCAGCCATATACTCCGGATCGTCTTCATTGGTGAAGATCATAATAGCGGCGTCGGGATACCGAACCCTGATCGATTCAGTCAGATCCAGCCCACTGCCTTCCTTGAGATGAATGCCGGTGATCACCAGAAGCAGACGGGAGGCGTCGACGATCTGGAGCGCCGGGGTGAGTCGATCCGTCTCCGCCACGACCACTTCCGGAAACGCCTTCCGAATCATCCGCCTGACGGAGGACCTCAAAAAGGAATTCCCGTCGACGAGCAATATGGAATGGCGTTCCGACATAAAGTGACCTTTCTGTAAGACTATGGTATATACT
>NZ_JBFXGG010000054.1:20108-21412 GCF_050178255.1 Desulfococcus sp.
GTATATACTTTATAATATCTTTAAAACCCTGTTGTTGGAAATCCGGTCAGTACCCTATATCGCTTTTTAAGCCGCCCCATGTGTTCTCGTTTTCTGCAGGAGGATCGCCTGCAGCCGAGACACTGAATGGCGGCCGTCTGCGAAAAACGGTTTTGCAAGAGAATCATCATCCCCCCGGGGGCGGTCCGTTGGAGGGTTGCAAAAGCGACACCGCTTCCGGTTATTGGATCGCAGACGGCTTTCACGCAGACAGGATCGTATATCGAGACCTTTTTGATGCCATGCCGTAACTTATGAAACGAATTCATTCAACTGTCGACTTTCATGACGATGACCGGAAAGAGGCGCCGGGAGGATACGGCCTATGAAAATCGAAAGTTGAGGCGTTCAAATGAAAAAACATCCTGTCGGATGTCATCCGACACATGGAGGTGAACATGTCCAAACGATATGATGCCCTGGTCGTCGGTTCGGGTACGGCCGGGCAAACCGCAGCTTATCAATTGAACCGCAATGGATTTTCAGTGGGATTGGTTGAACACAGCGATCGACCGGGGGGAACCTGCGCCCTCAGCGGTTGCCAGGCCAAGAAATGGTTCTATGAAGGGACCGAGGCCGTGGCCCGATCGCGCCACCTTTCGGGCATCGGCATAACGTCGCCGGCGATTGCCGACTGGTCGGCCCTGCGGGATGCAAAAAACAGGTTTACCGCATCCGTACCTTCAAAAACGGTAAGCGGCCTGAAAAAGGCAGGCATCGATTTTATCCCTGGGCAAGCTCGTTTTACGGGGCCACAGTCCGTCGCCGTGGGCCGGGAAGAGTTGACCGCCCGCTTTATCGTTCTCGCCGTGGGTGCGGTCCCCATGTCGCTGCCCATCGATGGGTCTGATCACATCATATCGAGCAGCGAGTTCATGGAACTGGACCGCCTTCCCTCCCGCATCGTCTTTATCGGCGGCGGATTCATCTCATTCGAATTCGCCCATTTCGCCGCCCGGCTGGGTCCTTCGGACATCCACTGCATCATACTGGAAGTGGCCTCCCGCCCCCTGGGGCCTTTCGATGAGCAAATGGTCGCTCTTCTGTCGGCCGCCTCCGCCGAAGCAGGCATCGATATCCATACCAACGTCGGCATTCTGGGAATCGAGAAGACCGACAGGGCCTTCCGCATCACAACGGAAGGGGGTCGCCGGTTTGAAGCGGATCTCGTCGTGCATGGTGCCGGACGGGCCCCGAACATCGACGCCCTGGAACTGGACAGTGCCGGAATCGAAGCCACCAAACGCGGCATCACCGTAAATGAG
>NZ_JBFXGG010000055.1:0-5316 GCF_050178255.1 Desulfococcus sp.
TAATGCGGTGTGTTTTAGTGCCGCTTATGCGCCGGGGCGGATCCGCGGCCCGGACGGTTCGAGCGCAGCGAGTTTCCGGGCCGCCCGGAGAAAGTTTTTGCGGCACTTGACCGAAACCGCGTGGGGCCCGGGCCGTATCCTCCCGGCACCGGCCTATGAAAGTCGAAAGTTGAGTAAATATCTCTTCAATACCGTCTGGGTCGGCATTGTGGTGGTCGTCATTACATTGCTCATTTCCGTTCCCGCGGCATACAGCCTGGAACGGTGGAGCGGAAAGCTCGGGGAAAATCTGGGCATCGGCATTTTCATGACCTATCTCGTCCCGCCGACACTGCTGTTCATCCCCCTTTCAAAGATCATCAGCCTGCTCGGGCTTCACGAATCACTGAGTGCTCTGATCCTGATCTACCCCACCTTTACCATTCCTTTCTGCACATGGCTTCTGATGGGTTTTTTCAAGTCCATTCCAAAAGACATCGAGGAACAGGCCATGATCGACGGATGCAGCCGATTCGGCGCGATGGTGAAAATCGTTTTCCCGCTGTCCGTATCCGGTATCCTGACGGTTGTGGTGTTTGCGTTTACCTTGACCATGCATGAATTCATCTATGCCTTGTCGTTTGTTTCCGTATCGGCCCAGAAAACGATCAGTGTCGGTGTTCCAACGGAGCTGGTCAGGGGGGATGTCTTCCGGTGGGGACCCCTCATGGCGGGGGCGTTGATTCCATGTATTCCCGCGGCGATCCTGTACACCTTCTTTCTGGATCGTTTTATCTCCGGCTTCACGATGGGGGCCGTGAAATAGCACCCCCCCCTCCACATCACGCATGGGAATCGCCGGTCCATGATTCCCTTGAAAAGTAAAATAACGATGTGAGTTGCCAAATTCTGTTTAATAGATATTCTTATTAAATATACAACTTTCGGGATTCATCGGTCGGGGCCGGTAGAATACGGCCCGCGCCGTGGACGGTTTCATTCAAGTGTCGCCGGAACCTGCTGGGTTGCTTCCCTGCACGCAACCCGTCCAGGCCGGTGATCCTCCTGTTGAGACTGAAGGCTGAAGACTGAATGGGGTGCGTCCGCCACGGACGGTGTCTTTATGCCCTTCAGGCGGCCGCCGCTTTGCAGAGACCGCCACGAAAGCCGGAAGTTGAAATATCAATGCTCGCCTTCTTCGCGCTTCACCGACGTCAACCCCTTGCCATGGAGACGTAACATGAAGGGAATTATCCGGAAAACAGCCAGGGCCGCAATGGTGTTTCTGTTCATCCTTTCCGCCGCCAACGGTGTTGCAGCCGCTTTTGATGAGATCGTCGTATTCGGCGACAGTCTGTCGGACAACGGTAATCTCCTCCTGATCGAAAACCAGCCCCGGCCGGATCCGGCCATCTATTATCAGGGACGCTTTTCCAATGGTCCGGTGTGGGTCGAATATCTGGCCGACCTGCCGCGTCTGAATACGTCCCTGGATGACCGTGCTCTCGGCGGTGCTCAAACCGACGGACTGGTGCCGCCGGGCCTGGTTGAACAGGTGAACGTCTACATCGCTGTCGAGGGCCCCCCGTTGTCCCGCGATTCACTCTTCATCATATGGATTGGTGGAAATGATTTCCTCAACGGAAACGGAGACTTCCAGGCTTCGGCGGACAACATCGAAACGGCGATGGCGCGTCTTGTGGCGAATGAGGCCCGGCATATACTGGTGTTGAATCTGCCCGACCTGGGCGCCATTCCCGACACCCTGGGCACGCCGGAAGCTGCCGCGGCAACTGCTTTTTCGCTCAATTTCAACGCCGAACTGGGCAACCTGATCACCCGGTTCATTGGCGAACACCCGGCGGTCGCTTTTTACGAATTCGATGTATTTTCTTTTTTCCTGGAGATTCTAAACGATCCTGCCGCCTTCGGCTTCAGCAACGTGACCGATCCGTCGCCTAATTTTCAAATCGAAAATAATTTTGACGGTGCCGGGCATCTTTTCTGGGACGAAAGACATCCCACCACGGCCACACACGCCCTCCTCGCCGACCGAGTGTTGGCGGCGTTGGCGGAACAGATGCCCCCACCTCCGGACACGGATCAGGACGACGACGATGACGATTCGACCTGTTTCATCAGCTCATCGATACGATGAGGACGTATCTCAGTCTGGAGACGTAAGCGATGCGCACGGCATGACCATCAACACCGCATCCGATGGCCTTCCATGCTGCATTCGGCAAGGGGACGGAAAGGACCCTGCATCTGGATTTCACGCAACTTTCGACTTTCATGATGGTGACCGGATAGAGACTGAAGCCTGAAGGGGGATAAGCGCTCCGTTCGTCACGAGTCCCCCTATAGTCTTCAGTCTCAAAAATCCTTACGGGGCCTGCCGGCACCGGCCTGTGAAAGTTGAAGTTTTCAATCATCAAGCAGAGGAGGGGACCGTGAACAAGAACATCATTCTGCTGTCAGACGGCACCGGCAACGGTGCGGCCAAACGAAACAAAACCAATGTATGGCGGCTCTACGATGCCCTGGACCTGCATCGCGACGACCAGATCGCGTTCTACGACGACGGTGTCGGATCCAAGGAGTTCCTGCCGTTCAAACTCCTTGGCGGCGCCTTTGGCTGGGGCCTGAAAAGAAACGTCCGAAGGCTCTACAAGTTTCTCTGCCGCACCTACAAATCCGGCGACAGAATTTATCTCTTCGGCTTCAGCCGCGGCGCTTTTACGGTAAGAATGCTGGCGGGCATGATCGATTACTGCGGCGTATACACCGACTACAGGAACGAAAAGGATCTTGACAGGGTCGCGCGGCGCAACTACAACGCCTATCGTTCCCGTTTCAAGAGGGGGCTCCTGACCCGCGGCATCCGCGCCTTCATGGGCCGGAGCGATCCGGAGACTCCGCGCCACCGTCCGGAGATCGAATTCATCGGTGTCTGGGACACGGTCGACGCCTATGGTTTTCCCATGGACGAACTGGCCATGATCTGGGATTACCTGATCTACCCGATCTACTTTCCCAACTACAGACTGTCCGACAAGGTCAAAAAAGCCTGTCACGCCGTGTCGGTGGACGACGAGCGCCACTCCTTCCACCCGGTTCTGTGGGACGAAAGCGCCGAAACCGATCCCTCGCGCATCGAGCAGGTATGGTTTCCCGGCGTGCACTCGGATGTAGGCGGCGGCTATCCCAGACACCCGTTGTCGCTGGTCTCCCTCGACTGGATGATCGCAAAGACCGAGGCCCGGAAACCCGACATCGGAAGTCCCGGCTTGCACCTGATCGAACAGCGCCGCGAAGAATACATCAAACACTCCGACTGGCACGGCCCGCAACATGACTCCCGCGCGCTGGCGGGGGCCTACTACCGCTATAAACCCCGCGACATCGAATCGCTGTGCAACGACAGGAAAAGCGACGTCCATATCCGATCCCCCAAAATTCATCGCAGCGTCATGGAACGGATCGCCGGCAACGTGGTGCCGTACGCTCCGGCGGGCTTGCCCGGGCAATACACGGTGGTGACGACGCGCGGCGAGATCCCGGTCTACGAAACGCCGGACGAAAGCAACCAACGAAAGGCCGCGATGCAATCGGTTCAGCATCTCATCACCGGACGCCGATGGCTCTATTTCGCCCTGCTGACGACCACCCTGG
The DNA here is from genome assembly GCF_050178255.1 of Desulfococcus sp. Lineage (NCBI taxonomy): Bacteria > Pseudomonadati > Thermodesulfobacteriota > Desulfobacteria > Desulfobacterales > Desulfococcaceae > Desulfococcus > Desulfococcus sp. The sequence continues at coordinate 3,655 of NZ_JBFXGG010000055.1, forward strand.
GATACCTGGTCTCTCCCTTCCTCCTGGGTTGTATGGATGCTTCTCAGTGCCTTGCGGTGAACGGCTTTTTCGATCCCCTGCTTGAAATAGCGATGAAAATGCTGCCGGACCTCGCCGCACCCTGGATCAGGGTTCTGCGCCGCTCGCCGATCCTGCTCTATAGTCTGGTGGTTCTCTTCGGTTCGCTCTTCATCCTGAAAGCCCGGACCTGGACCAAAACGGAAGAGCTTGCGGCCGGTGCATGGGGCGTTCTGAAAAAGAAGTCGCTGACGCACATCGGATAATTGTACGGATCTTCAATCGACGCAGGTCCTCGTCGGAGCTGCCGATGCCCGTTTTCCGGATTGGGCTCAAGCAAGGCGGCAGTCGAATTTCCCCAAGGCATAACTTAGAATAAGGAAGGAGGCATGCCATGACCGCGAGCCGTTATTACGCCGTCAAGGACACCTATACCCTACCCGCGCAAATCATCAGCGGCGCGGGCGGAATCCGGTTTGGTCGGGGAATCGACATGTTTGACCCCGACAAGCCGGTCTTGGTCCCTGAAAGGACGCCCTTTTTCAAGCCATCCCGTCTACTGAAGGAGGCTGATGACGAAAAGCGGTATGAGATCTCGAGCGATGCCGTCAAGGATGCGTTCTCGATACTGCGAACGGAAACCGTCGCTCAGGAAGCCGCCGTTCTCAATACCCATTTCCGCGCCTCCTACGGCATCAGCAGCATCGATGCCGCCGCCGACATGACGCGCGAAGAGAGCCGCTCCAGCGTTTCGGCCTATATTCTCCTGAGTCATGTCGGCGAGACCCGCTCCTTGAGCGATGCCGCCATGTCGGTGAACGAGGATCTCGATCCCCTCGCGGAACACCTGGAAGACGACACAACGGCATTCACCCAGTTCAGACGGGACTTCGGGACCCACTTCATCGAGACCGTGACCTACGGCTTGAACATCGCCATTCGCGGCCGCATGAGCACCCGCGATACCGCCCGGCGCCAGGAAATTGCAGCGACGATGTCATCCGGTTTCGGCGCCGTCCGGGCCGGGGGATCGGTTGACGCGGCGGTCCAGAAGAAATTGCACGACGCCGGCCTTCAGATCAACTGTGAAATCAATTGCGGCGGCATCGATCCTGCCCGTCCGCTGGTCCTGCAGGGGTTCGATCAGATCGCCGGATTTCTGGCCGACATTGCCAAAGGCGCCGTCAAATTCCGGCTGGCACCGGTGGCCCTGACCCTGTTCTCGTACTGGAATCTGCTGGACCCCGGAAAATTCCCACGCTGCAGAGCGATGCTGGATCCGCATCAAGATGTCGATATCTATACGCCGTCAAGCGTTTTCGGCATTCCGGCCGGCACCATCATCGCGTGGCATCCGCCGAAAGAGGCCGTCAGAGGCGAAGGCGAGAATGCGGAGATTATGCCTCCGCCGGGATGGGCCTTGTGCGACGGAACCCATAATACCCCGGATCTTCGGGATCGATTCATTCGCAGTACGTCAACCGCCGCCGCCCTGAACAGGACCGGCGGCGCGGCTGCGCATACCCACAAGAAAACCCAGGGCGATGTCGCCAAAAAAGCCGGATTGGTAACGGCGACGCGTAAAGCCATAATCGATATCACGGAAAAATCCGATCACCTGCCGCCTTTTATTACGCTGGTGCA
>NZ_JBFXGG010000055.1:5416-20806 GCF_050178255.1 Desulfococcus sp.
GCGGCGGATCAGCGGCCCGGACTGTTTGAGCGCCAGCGAGTTTCCGGGCCGCCCGGAGCACGCTTTAGCGGCACTTGAACGAAACCGCGTGGGGCGCGGGCCGTACCCTGCCGCAGCCGACCTACGAAGATCGAAAGTAGGGGTTATGGGGTTATGGCGTGGCCGACGCCCCCCTCAGTCTTCAGCCTTTCAGAAAACCGTTCGGGCCGTGAATACCGAAGGTTGAAACGGGAATCGCGTCAGAGGGTTGTTCAGCATCGCATGCCGCGCGTTTTGGGCCCGAGATGGTTCTGCTCCACCTGGTAGGCCATTTCCACCCACTCGGACAGCAGGGGCCGGGTATCCCTCGGATCGATAATATCCTCGATGCCGAAAGCCTCCGCGGTTCTGAAGGGAGAAGCCACGGCCCTGTATGTTTCCTGGAGTTTCTCGAGACAGGCGGGGTCCCCGGCCGCCTCGATCTCTCTTCGATGGGCCGCATAGACCCCCCCTTCCACCGGGATGTTGCCCCATACAGCGGAAGGCCACGCATATCGCCAACTCAATCTCAGACCGCTCTTTTGCGCTCCGCCGGCCACCCCGAAGCATTTGCGGACATAGATGACGGCAACGGGAACGGTGGCTTGAATGAGGGCGAAGCTGGCCCGAACCCCCTTTCGAATGGTGCCGTGGATTTCGCTCTGGCTGCCGATGGTGAATCCGGGCTGATCCGAAAAGTTGACAATGGGGAGATGGAAGGTATCGCACATGTCGACAAACCGCTGAAATTTTTCGGCCACGTCATAATTGAAGGAGCCGCCCAGGAAACAGGGGTCATTGGCCAGAACGCCCACCGGATATCCGTTCAGACGCGCCAGGGCGGTGATCTGGGAGCGGCCCTGAAAGGGGCCGATTTCAAAAATGGAATCCCGGTCCAGCACCAGATTCAACAGTTTTCGCATGTCGTAGGGTTTTCGTTGGTTCCGGGGGATGATTGACGCCAGGGCCGCCTCCCGACGGTTGGGATCGTCCCGGGTCGTGTCGCTCCGCCGGGGCATTTCCCATACATTGGCAGGCATATAGGAGAGGAATCGCTTCACCTGATCCAGGGCGTCCCTTTCGTCAACCGCGTCATTGTCCACGACACCCGAAATCCGGGTGTGGCGTTCATAGCCCCCCAACGCCTCCTTGGTCAGATCCTCCCCGAAAGCCGCCTTGACCAGGGGTGGACCGCCGACAAACACATGGCACATGTTTCTGACCATCACCGAAAAGTGACTTTGGACCATGTAAAGCGCCCCCAGACCCGCCACGGAACCGAACCCGGCGGAGACCACCGGTATCTCGGACATGACCGCCACCCGGTTCTGAGTGCATTCATCCCCGGAGCTGGGCAGCTCGGTGTAGCCGATTTCGAGGATTTCCCTGATGGAGCCGCCGGCCCCCTCGATCAATCGCACCATGGGCAGTTTCAAGGATCGGGCCATTTTCACGAAATAGGCCCCCTTGCTTTTATACAACCTGCCCACGGAGGCCCCTTTGACGGTAAAATCATCGCCGTGAACGGCAACCCTTCTGCCGGCGATTTTCCCGATGCCCATGACAAAAGGACAAGGGACCAGCGCCTCGAGTTCGTTCGGATCCGCTTCATCGTAGACGGGCGCGCCGGCCAGGATTCCCCTTTCCAGAAAGGTTTCCGGATCGCAAAGAACCGCGATGCGCTCCCGAACGGTCATCTTCCCTTTTGCATGCTGCCTGGCGATATTTTCCTCGCCCCCCAGGCCGTGGGCGATCCTTTTTCTTTCGGCCAGCTCCTCCAGCTCTTTACGCCACATCCGCCCTGCCTCTTATTCTATTTTTCGTCGCTGTTAATGACATACACGCGCGCAAATGATCTCTCCATTCCAAAAAGAGTAAACCCCAAACAAAAGGAAAAATAAAGTCAAAAGATCATATTCCCGTAAAATGGAGACTGAAGGCTGAAGACTGAAGGGGTGCCACATAATCACATAATCACATAATCACATAATCACTTAATCCCTAATCCCTATCCGATCCCCATGACAAAAGCCGAAAGTTGATTTAGACATTATGGCTACAGGAGGGGATGAACATGACACCGATTCAAGACTTGCTCAACCGTATCCAATGGGACCCGGTATTTTCGAAAGCCGATTTCCGGATCGGGTATTACGACCGTCTCGAGGATGCGATATTTTTTGTGTCGCCGAAACAGGTTTTACAGGAGAAAGGTGACCATTTCTCGGTTCGGATCATTGATGATGAAGGCGTATCACATATGGTGCCGCTTCATCGCATCAAGGCGGTGTACCGCAACGGCAAGCCGATCTGGAAACGTGACCGTTAGATCAGGGTCCGACGGTTCTCCATCATTTTCATGCATCCCGCGATTGGGACGTCCCCGGTTCCGGGCCGGTATGGTCCATGAGGGCCGATTCGGGGATCTCGCCCCTGGAAAGCACGGCAACCACCGCCTTTCTCACTATGTCGTATACTGCATCGAAAGAGCGGCCCTGAACGAGAGTTCCCCTGACTTCGTCCAACGGAGAGATGCGGCCGTCTGCGTTGCGGTCGATGAGGACGAGACGCGGCGTTTTGTCGTCACCGTCGTGAATCACGACCTTTACAGATCTGCCGAACGCTTTTCCCTCCTTGACGGTGACCGTCGTTCGCCCAAGGAAAGTGGGAAATTCGATCCGATAGGGGCACACCCCTTCCGGACATACCGGCATCCCGTTTTCGTCCGTCGCTTCCCCCCGGGTGAAGGGTCTGATGATGCCGTAGAGGGTTTTGCGGCTGTCGAATATGATGACGGGGTCCCCGACCTGACAGGTATTGAACAGCGTTTCGATATCGTTGTCGTTCAATGCAATGCATCCCTCGGTCCAGTCTCTTTCCCGGCTCTCGGCGAAATATCTGAACACGCCGCCGCCGTGTATGGCGATGCCGCCGCCCAGACCGGTATCGTGGGGTGCCGGTCTCGATCTCCGAACCGCCGAATATATCCGCCGGTATTCCCCTGAGGATATCACCCCGCCGGCCAGGCCCTTCTCGGCATCGACAAGGTTGGGGTACGAGAGGCCCAACGTCCGGTGAAAACGGGTTTTCATCTTTTTATACGCTATGAAATAGCCGCCTTCCGGGGTTGCGTAATCCAGCACCCTGTATTTGTCCGAAACCGGGTCGATACCGAACGTGGCGGGGAATTCCGCGATCCGCTTCCCGCCCGTGAAAAGCACCACGTTCTGTCCGGCCTTGTCGATGACCAGGATTCTTTCCGCCGCGGCTCCTGCCGGTAAGGCGTTTGACACCGAAAGGATCGAAGCTGAAAATATTGTCAACAGGTTTTTTAAAATCCATTGACTTTTTGAACAAAAGCAAGTTAACATAAATTATTGGGTTAAAATTTTAAACGGTTACACAAAAGGAGGTTGAAAGATGTTTATGAAAAAAATGAATCTAACGTTGTCCGCAATCCTTGTTTTTGTTGCCGTTATATCCTTCATGGGGTTGAGTGGCTGCGCCTCCCTCAACCAGGACGACAGGGCCCTTCTGGAGAGCACGCGCCAGTCCGCCCAGGACGCCAAGGCCGCTGCCGAACGCGCCGAGGCCGCCGCCAATGAACTCGAGGGGATGGGCACACGTCTTGAAAGCGCGGCTTCCGCTGCGGAGGATGCTTCAAGCCGGGCCGAAATGGCCGCTGAACGCGCCGAGGCCGCCGCCCAGAAGGCTGAACGCATCTTCGACAAATCCCTCAGGAAGTAGCTCTCCTGATCAGGATTTGCGGAGCCGTGCGACAGCCGCAGGTACACCGTTTTTTTCCTTCAAGGCCCTGAAAAGGGCCTTGAAGTCGATGTCAAGAGCGCCCTTGGCCTTTTCGTAATCGGAAAGTTCGCCCATCACCGTCGGCAGCGGATTGCCGAGGCGGTCGTCAAAGTCATCGAATACCTGTATCCAGCACTTTCCATCCCCCCATCCGAACTTGATCGGTTCATAGATTACACGAACCGTCGTCCCCACGGACACCAACGGGAACAGCGCCGCTACGTCTTCCGGATACATGCGCATGCAGCCGTGGCTCACCCGCCTTCCAATCCCCCACGGCTTGTTGGTCCCATGGATTGCGTACAGCATTTGAGAGAGACGGAACACATAATCCCCCAGCGGGTTGTCCGGCCCCGGCGGCACCTTGGCCGGTAGATCCGGTTCCAGCTTCCGGATGGATTCCGGTACGACCCAGGTGGGATTGGGGGTCTTGCTTTTTACAGTATAAGTGCCCAGTTTGGTCAGAAAACCTTCCGCGCCGATGCCGATGGGCGCAGTGATGAAATAGTCGTGACCGCCGTTGCTGAAGAAGTAGTAAAGCCGCATCTCCGCCAGATTCACCACGATGCCGGATGCGATGCGATCCTCGGGAAGCACGAAGGCCGACGGGATCAGCACAAGGCTTCCTTTGGGCGGCACCCAGGGATCGATGTCCGGGTTCGCGGCGGTGATCTGATTGTATCCAAGCCCCATATCGCGTGCGATATCGAGAAGCGTGTCCCCTTCATTCACCTTCAGATGACGTGCGGTGCCGTATAAGGTCGTGTCGGACGACATGGTGAAGCACCTCAATGCCCACGCGGGGTGAGGATGAAACAATATCCATATGACGACTGTCGCTCCGAAAAGCATCCGATACATATGTTTCATGGCTGTTAAACCTTCGTTGACTTTCAAGGCGCTTGACTCCGGCCGCGGGCCGGACGCTTCCGGCATCGGCCTCTGAATACCGAACGTTGACTGTTCAGAAACCTTGGACGAACACCCCCCCAAAAGTCAATAGAAAAAACAGCAAATTGAAGCAGTAAGGGATCGACGGTCCGCTATTCGGCCACCTTGACATCACCCGAGGCCGGGATCGTCACCTTTAAGCCCGCGCTCAACCGTTCCGGGGCCGACACGATCGGCAAGGAGGCCGAAACCCTTTCCGGGACCGGTCCAAAAGCCGCCATTCGCGATTCTCCTCTTGATCGTGATAAATCGTTATGATAATTCTTAATTCAGCTATCGATATTCATGGCCGGGAGGGAACGACCCGGCGAAATCCGCTTCGCATAACCCATGGACGGATCATGCAACCCAAAACATCTCTTTTTTCAGTCTGGATGGCGCAGATCAGGCTCAATTTCCTGCTTCTGGCTGTTTTTCTGGTCGCCGTCGGGCTGGCGGCGGCTTACCGGCGAACGGCCGGCACAGCAGCTGAATTTGATTTTTTCCATGCGATCCTGATCATGATCGGAACTGTTCTGGCTCATATCTCGGTCAACCTGTTCAACGAGCATGCCGACTTTACCACAAGGATAGATTTCGATACAGTCTGGACCCCTTTCAGCGGGGGAACCAAGATGATGGTGTCGGGAAACACCACCCCCCGGGCTGTGATGCTTGCGGCCGTAACGACGCTGGCATCGGCTCTGGGCATCGGCTGCTATTTTGCCGTGGTTTCCCACTGGAGCATCCTGATTGTCGCTCTCACGGGGGCATTGTCGATCGTTCTATACACGCCGCTTTTCCAGCGGATGATGGTGGGTGAATTTTTTGCCGGTCTCACGTTGGGGTCTCTTGTGGTTGTCGGCACCTATATCGCCATGACGGCCCGTCCCGGCACGGCCCTGGCGCAGGTATTGCCCCCCGGGGTGCTGTTGATCTCCGTCCCGCCGGGAATTCTGACATTTCTGCTCCTGCTCATCAATGAATTTCCCGATATCGAGGCGGATCGGAAGGGCGGGCGCAGACACCTGGTGACCCGCTTCGGCAGGCAGAAGGCCGCCTATATATACGCGATCGGATTAGGGCTCACCTTTGCAACCATCACGGCACTGCCGTTTCTCGGTGCGGCTTCCAAATGGATATTGTTGGCGCTGATCCCGCTGCCGCTGGCTTTCGATACCGGTTTTACCGCCATCCGGCATCATGGAGACAGAAACAGGATTGTCCACGCCATGGGAAAAAACGTCCTGATCGTTCTGGGAACTGATCTGCTGATGGCCGTCGGCATCCTGATTTAGCAGCAGCGGTCCTGTCACGTTCGACGTTCCATTTTTGCAGTCCCGACAACCGGGCGCGCTTTACAACGATGTCTTCGCCGATTATCTGCGCAAGGCCCGGCCGCTGATGAAGGCGGAGCCGTAAACCGCAGGATCCGCCGGCGTCCGGGCTCAATCGAAAGCCCGGTCCCGCAGGTCGTCGGCAAAATCGACAACCCAGTGGAGGACGTTGTAAGTTCGCGTCACGCCGGTCCGGCGGTTTCTGACCACCGCCCGGAACGTCTCCGACGCCCTGGCCGGCCGGGGGAGGTGGACCTCCTCCTCCAGCAGTTCGAAATCCGAAGGGTCGAGCCCGGCATCCCGGATGATATCCTTGAAATCCTCAATCTCCGTTGCGTCTATCCGCATATCAAGTCTCCTTGCTTCTTCGGCATGCGCCTATGCGCTCTCGCGACGCTGCGCCGTCTTCCCGGACCGTCCGGGCATCGCGGTTTCCCGCATGCTTTCCCAGCATGAAGAAAACCAGCAGAAACTCCGCCTGAATCCGAACGACAACGACGGCCAGGAGATAGATCATGACGGCCGCCGCCGCAGCCCCGTAATTACCGACGGAAAAGAGAAAATAGTTGACGAGAATCAAGGTAACGGCCCCTCCGAAAATCAGAAGAAGGGCATAGAGCACCTTGATCATGCCCGGCGTGATCAAGTGGTCGAACGACAGGTCGAACAGCCCGCGAAAGAGTTCGCCGATCGCGTCTGGTCCCTGAGGTGTCGGGCCGTTCCAGACGACGGGGTCCTCGGTGCGGGCGGCCGCCGTGTGCCGGTCTTGCCGCGACTCCGGCATTGACGGTTGTTCATGGGATTGTGAAAGGGTCATGCCGCAGCACATGCAGGTGTCGCTCTTCTTCTGGGTGATGAAGCACCGCGGGCATGTCATCTCCGCTTCATCGGGCTCATGTCCCGGTCGAGGCGAACGCACCTTTTCCACCCTGAACGGGGTGCCGCATATCTTGCACTTCACGCTCATGCCGCCTTCCGGTACCTCGGCATCCTCGAAGAAATGCGCTGCCAGGCATTCCGGACAGTTGACTTTCATCTCGCACCTCCCGGACAAAAGGGGATCCGGGGGAACCCTGCATTCCCCGCAGCGGATCCGTTACAGAGGGGCATCCGAAACAAAGGGGGTTTCCCGGCAGAAGAAGCCGTGGATCATAGCGCCGGTCCCGGTGCCCGCAGTATTCATGATGAGATCGAGAAGACTGGAGCTCCGGGAGGGAATCCATGCCTGGCCGATCTCGATGGCCAGGCTCACGGCAAAACCCAGAATGACGGCGAAGGCAATGGCGTGCCGTTGAATTCGCAGCGGACCCCGGCGAAAAAGCAAGGTGAAAACGAGTCCGAAGGGCACGAAACCGACGAAGTTGACGACGACGTCCTGGATGAAAGCGCTTCTCAAGCTGAAATCCGTCGGGGAAAAAATCAAAAACTGCCGCTTGAGTACGGTCATTCTTGTCGGGACCTCGAGGTGACGCCCCCGGCCCGATCGGTCGAGAACAGGAGCGCCGGGTCGGCCGTCGAACAGGTAAAGCATGGACGGCGCCGCCGTGAGAGCATGGGAAAAATCACGGCTTTCCAGCCATTCGGCATAATGTTTCGAGACGTCGGCAGCGGCGAGGGCGTGGGGATATACCGCAAAACCGTGAATATCGCCTTCCCAGACAATGTTGCCGTAGACGGAGTTTCCCATCACCAACGCGGAGGATCGTCCGCCGCCCGGAAAACTCAGGGTCAGCCGCCTGTTTTCGTCGACGCGCCTTCCGTTCAGATAGAGTCGGGTCCCCTCCCCGTCCGTCGTTACCGTCACGACGACGGGCGCCTGCGGCAGCTCGGAAAGGTCGGTCGAGACCCGCGGGGCTTTTCTGCTGTAATCAAAGTCGTCCCCGTTCATGACGACGATATGGTTCCGCCATTGTCCCATCAGCAACTGGGCGTCGTCATCCCCGTCATGGAACATGAACAGGATACCGAATCTGCTGTTCCCCTGGTGATGGGACGTGAAGGCGATCTCCATGGAAAATCCCGGCGGCCCGTCCGGCATCACGGGAGCGGCATCAAGAGGGACATCGAAAGGCTTCGTGCAGGCGATGCCGTATTTCCGGAACCGAAGACCCGGCCCGTCGGTCAGCCGGTTTACCTTGTTGGTAAAAAGGGAATGGCGGGGGTTGAGCCCCACGACGAGAATGATTCCAAGCACCGTCGCCGCAAGACCGATAAGGATTTTCAGGGGTAGCTGCCTGCAGTCCATTAATCGTTGAAATCCGTGCCCAAGTCCGTTGTGCGTTCATGGAGAACGTTCCCCGGCACCCGCCCGGGGGAGATCCGTTGCCGATTTTCTATCCCTTACTCAACGTTCGACTTTCATAGGCCGGTGCCGGGAGGATACGACCCGCGCCCAACGCGGTTTCGTTCAAGTGCCGCTTGCTCCGGACCGTATCCTCCCGGCACCTCTTTCCGATCACCGCCATGGAAGTCGAAAGTTGAATGCTTTACCCTCCATCGAAACGCGGCCAAAGTCAACATGGAAAATCGGACCCGGCCGACCCGGGGGATGCCGTTCACGGCCCGCTTCGGGTATATTTCCGGTGGACCCGTTGACGGTTTTGTGCTTTATGTTCCTCGAAACCAGCCCGGCAGCCCCTGCCGTCATGGGCGACGGCGATGCGGTGGCGGACCGGGCTCGAGACAGCGCCCCGGGGCATCCGCGCCGGGGAAAAGATCGAAGGCTGAAGACGCTGTCTTCAAACGCAATCCCTTCAGCCGTTCAACAAGGAGTAGTTTCATGAACACGGAAAACGAAACGAAAAAACCGCCCCGGATCCAGAGCAAACTGGTGCCGATCCTGCGGGAGGGGGTGGACATCGTCAAGATGGTCCTTTACAAGGAGCTCAAATCCTATCTTTCCGCCAGGTACTCGGACCGGGGCACCCAATTCGCCCAACGGCTCGCCGGCGCGATCCTGAACGATCTCTTCGGCATCGAAAACCTGATGGAACCCTTCGCCGGATTCAAACGGGAGCACCAGGCCCTGATCACGGCGGAACTCCGCGCCCTCCCGGACCGGTTCGAAAACCTCAGAATCCCGCTGACCGACGCCCTTCGCGTCCAGTTCCTCTGCGACAGCCGGGACGGCATCGACAGTGAATCGATCCTGGTCCGGGCCAACGAACTCGGTATCCTGATGATGGACCGGGATATTCCTCTGCCCAGGTTTTTCATGAACCTCGTCCGAAAGCTGGGCGTCGCCCATGAGATCCTCGATCCCGAAGCGGTCATGGCGATCCCGGAGGACGACGGCGGCGCCGGCTTTAACTAAGGGCGGCATCGGGACTTTCCCTCCAGAGGAGACAGCGTCATGGCGCGATCACCGGAAAAAACATCCCCCAAAGCGGCCCTGGCCGTGGCCGCCCTCACGACCTTCATGGCCCCGTTCATGATTTCGGCGGTCAATATCGCCCTTCCGGCCATCCAGGCGGAGTTCGCCGTGGATGCCGTGGTGCTGGGGTGGCTGGCCAACGCCTATCTGCTGGCCACCGGCGTAGCCCTGGTGCCCGCGGGAAAGATCGCCGACATTTACGGCCGGCGGAAGATCTTCATCACCGGCATCCTCGTCTTCACCGTCGCGACAACGGCCACTGCCGTCATGCCCTCGATATCCTGGATCATTCTGCTTCGGATCCTCCAGGGGATGGGCGCTGCCATGACCATGACCACCGGCATCGCCATCATTTCAGCGGTCTTCCCGCCCAGCGAACGCGGGAAGGCCATCGGCATCACCGTGTCGAGCGTCTACATCGGTCTGTCGGTGGGGCCGTTTGCAGGCGGTCTGTTGACCGGCGCCTTTGGATGGCGCGCCATCTTCCTCATCAACGCCCCTATCGGTGCGGCGGCGCTGCTGCTGGCCGCCCTAAAGATCCGAGAGGAGTGGGCCGACGCTGCGGGAGAACGTTTCGATGTCGCGGGCAGCCTTTTCTACGGCGTGGCCCTGGTCTGCCTCATGTATGGACTGTCGATCCTCCCGGCGCGCCTGGGCCTCGGGCTGCTGGGCGGCGGGGCTCTGGCAATGGGGCTTTTCATCCGCCACGAGCTCAGGACGGCCTTTCCCGTCTTCGAGGTTCGGCTCTTCCGCCAGAACCGAACCTTCACCTACTCGAGCCTGGCGGCCCTGATCAACTACGCGGCCACCTTTGCCGTGGCGTTTCTGATGAGCCTCTACCTGCAGTACATCAAGGGCATGTCCCCCGAGGCCGCCGGCACCGTCCTCATCTGCCAACCCGGGGTCATGGCCCTCTTCTCCCCGGCGGCCGGAAGGCTGTCGGATCGGATCGAGCCCGCCGCCATCGCCTCCGCCGGCATGGCGTTGACGGCCGCGGGCCTCGCCGCCCTCGCCTTTCTCTCCGCCGATACGGACATTCCTTATATCATCGTCAGCCTTGTGGTTCTGGGGCTTGGGTTCGCGCTCTTTTCCTCTCCCAACATGAACGCCATCATGGGCAGCGTCGAAAAGCGGCATTACGGCGTCGCCTCGGGGACGGTGGCGACCATGCGGCTCGTGGGCCAGATGCTGAGCATGACCCTGGCGACCCTGGCCTTTTCCTTCTTCATCGGCAGCGCCCAGATCGCACCGCCGGTATACCCCCGGTTTCTGGAGGCCGTGACCCTCTGCTTCGCGGCCTTCTCCGTCATGTGCGCCGGAGGCATCTATTTTTCCCTGGCCAGAGGCACCCTCCACAGCCGGTCCCGTTGAAGCCCTGTCCGTTTACACGATGCCGTCAATGATTATGTTAAATGAAGGCAAGTGTCGGCTTTCATACGGGTGAGCGGAAAGAGAAGCCGGCACCGGCCCATGAATATCGAAAGGTGAATAGATAAATACGTTCCCGCAAACAAAGCGATTTGGATATGAGAGAGATAATTTTGAAATTGCCCCGACATCGCCTCCGGTAATCCGTTTCCGGATTCCCGGAGGCCGGTGGGTGTTCAGTGAATCCATGTCATTGCCGTGAAGAAAGGAGGGTGCCATGAATGCAGGCATTTTTTTTACCGGCTCGGGACCCATCCTGCTTCTGACATCATACGCATCTCTCGACAACCCCAATCTTGTCGACAAACTGAAAACCAAGGGCATCAAAAAGTTTATCGCATACTCGGTGCCCGAGGATGCAGTCAAAGCGAAATACGGAAATCATTACAATGTCATCATGGGAGATCTGAAGCAGGAGGACGATCTTCGGATTCTCGATTATGACGGCCATCATATCTTCAACAACTTTTCCCTGAAGGAACTCGGCGACCCTGTCTATCACGACGCGACCTGATGTCGTCCGGATTTCGCCGAGAACATCGATGACCGCAACAAGGCTATCCATTCATGGATAGCCTTTTTCACGCCTCCAGGACGGGCATCCCCGGCGTCATCGGCTTCCGGCGGAGGGAAAACAGGCGATGATCGGCAGCGTGACAAGGGGGATCACGGTAATCCCGGTCAAAACCGACTGGATGGAGGTAAGATCGGCAAGCTTGCCCACCAGCGGGGAAAGCATCCCCCCCAGGCCGAAGGCAAACCCCATCATGAGGCTCGCCACCATGGACCTTCCCTTGGGCGCCAAGGTCTGGGCCATGACCACGCCGATGGGCAGAGAGGCCAGTACCGCAGCCCCTGCCAGGATTGCGCCCAGATAGACCCACCCGCCCTCCAATTTGAGAAAAAGAAACAGAATCGGTGCCATGACGGCGTGGGTAAACAGAAACACGGGCTTGAACCCGATGCGGTCCGATATATGGCCGGCCAGCAGGCCGCCGGCCGTCCCGGCTATCGTGAAAAGAGAAAAGATCATCCCGGCGGACACAATGGAGAACCCCTTCTGGACATAGAGAACCGGCATGAAGGTCATGAATGACTGACCCACCAGAGCCCTCAGGAACATGACGGCCCAGATGAGGATGATGCTTTTCCATGCGCCGCCCAGGCTTTCCCGGACGGCCCCGATAAACCCCAGGTGCCGCATGCCCTCACTCTCGGGCGACGGCACGGTGAAATAAAGGTAGACAAGGGCCGCCAGCCCGAAAACCATGGTCGCCGGCAGGGCCGAGAGCCCGTACCGGGCCGCATACCAGGTGATGAAAAGGGGACCGACGCCGAAGGCCAGGGTGCCGCCCGTGTTGAAAATCGACATGGAAAACCCGGCGTTCCGCCCCGCATAGAGGGGCACCATCCCCGTCACCGAGGGATGGAACATGGACGATCCCACCGACCCCAGGGCTACGGCCGCCAAGAGGGTCCAGAACCCGACGGCGATCCCGGAGATGGGGATGAAAACAACCGGCAGAAGCAGACCGACCATGATGAACAGACGCGTCTGGTAACGGTCGGAATAATAGCCGGCCATGGGCTGGATGATGAAGGCCAGGAAGCGGTTGACGCCTGCGATCACGCCGATCTGGGTCAGGGAGAGCCCCATCTTCTCGACAAAGAGGGGAAAGAGGGGGTTGGTGAAGGAGCTGTAGAAATCCCCCGTGAAATGTACGAGGGTGAGGGCGAAAAGAATCCGGATGTTGGCCTTGGCATGTCCCGTCATGGCAGCGTGTCCTGGGTTGAAGATGTCGTCACGGTCGTCCCGCAGGCGGGGCGGGCCGACAAGAGACTGGAGACTATAGGAAGCCTCGCGCACGCCGTCAACAGAAATCCGGCCGGCGGCTCCCCACCGGTTGACCTTCGCCGTGGGAGAGTATGAAACCCTCGATTTTATTTGACAGGCGGCCAGAGGATTGATATATTATCGTCTAATTGATTTTCCAGGATGAAAACGATCCATCGTCAGCCCCGGGATATTTCCGGGGCTCTTCTTTTTGGTCCTTTCTCCATATTCCATATCCATCCAAACTACAACACAAAGGAATTTATGACCTTTCAAGCATTTCAGTTGAATTCCGCCGTTATGGCGGGCATCACAGCCGCGGGCTACACCCGGCCGACCCCCATTCAGACCCAGGCCGTCCCGAAGGTGATGGCCGGCGGCGACCTCATGGGGCTCGCCCAGACCGGCACCGGCAAAACCGCCGCCTTCGCCCTTCCCATACTGCACCGCCTGGTTACCGGCGATGCCGACCCGAACCGATCCCACGACCGCACCAACGATCGCCGTTCGATCGGCCGCGGCAGCGACAAACACGATTGCCCCCGCGCCCTGATCCTCGCCCCCACCCGCGAGCTGGCGGAACAGATCCACCAGTCCATCGAACTCCTCGGGCGGAAAACCCGGCTTTCGAGCATCGCGCTATACGGCGGCGTCAACATCAATCCGCAGATCCAGAAACTCAGGCGCGGCGTGGACATCATCGTGGCCTGCCCCGGCCGTCTCCTCGACCACCTCAACCGGAGGACCGTAGCCTTTCCCAACCTGGAGGTCCTGGTCCTGGACGAAGCGGACCATATGTTCGACATGGGATTTCTGCCCGACATCCGACGGATCATCGGGCGGCTTCCCGGAAAACGACAGACCCTTCTCTTTTCGGCGACCATGCCTGACGAGATCCGGGTCCTGGCGAACGAAGTCCTGAATCGGCCGGCCACGGTCCAGATCGGTGTGACCGCGCCGGCGGACACCGTGAGCCATGCCCTCTACCCGGTGGCCCAACACCTGAAAACGCCCCTTTTGATGGCCATCCTGAAGGGCACAGACACCGGCGCCGTCCTGGTCTTCACCCGGACCAAGCATCGGGCCCGGCAGCTGGGGGACAAGCTGGCAAAGGCGGGCTATCCCTCCGCCTCCCTCCAGGGGAACCTCAGCCAGAACCGACGTCAGGCGGCCCTTGACGGATTCCGCTCGGGCAAATTTCAGATCCTGGTGGCCACCGACATCGCGGCCCGGGGCATCGACGTCTCGGGGGTCTCCCATGTCATCAACTACGATATCCCCGATACCCCCGATGCCTATATTCATCGCATCGGCCGGACCGGCCGCGCGACATGCACGGGCGACGCCTTCACCCTGACCACCACGGCGGACGCCCCCATCGTCCGGGCCATCACCCGGGTCCTGGGCGCGCCCATCGAACGCCGTACGGTCGCGGACTTCGATTACGGCGTCCCCGAACCGGAAAAGGCCGGTGGGAACCCGCGTCCCCGACAACATACCGCCACGCGAAACAGCGCCAGGCGAAACAACGAAGGATCGGCGGGCCTTTCCGGCGCCGGCAGAACCTTCCCGGCGCGCCGTCGAAACAGCGGCGGCCGAGTTCCCGCATACGCCGCCGGCGCGGGCACCCGGTCCGGATCCCATACCCGCCGCGCCCGCTGACCGAGATGACGGACCGCCGAGGGAGGACGTTCCGGCAGCCCTCCGGCGGTTAAGCCCGGGGCTTGACGGCGGGCCGGGCCGTCATCATCTTTTCAGTGACGACCGAACCCGAATGACGACATGACGACATCCGCATTTTCCCCCACATTTCCGCCCGCCACCCGGGAAGAGATGCTCCGCCTGGGGTGGGACCGCCTCGACGTGATCCTGGTCACGGGGGACGCCTACATCGACTCGCCGTTCATCGGCACGGCCGTCATCGCCCGCGTTCTCCTGGATGCCGGATACCGGGTGGGCGTCATCCCCCAACCCGACACCGCAAGCGGCCGGGACATCACCCGGCTGGGCGAACCCCTGCTTTTCTGGGGCGTCAGCGGGGGATGCCTCGACGCCATGGTGGCCAACATCACCGCCTCGGGGAAAAGACGGCGACAGGACGATCTCACCCCCGGCGGCATCAACAACCGGCGACCCGACCGTGCCGTCATCGTCTACGCCAATCTCATCCGACGCTATTTCAAGTCCACGGCGCCCATTGTACTGGGCGGCATCGAGGCCAGCCTCCGACGCATCTCCCACTACGACGCCGTATCCGACAGCGTCAGAAGATCCATCCTCTTCGATGCCAAAGCAGACCTTCTGGCCTACGGCATGGCCGAGAAGACCGTCCTGAAGATCGCCTCGATCCTCCGGGCCGACGGCGATATCAGCGCCCTCCGGACCGTTCGTGGGATCTGCTACGTCAGCCGCGATCTCCCCGAGCCCGTTCCCGAATTTCCGGAGCCCGACGGGGTCCTCCCGGACCACTCGGCCGCCGCCCGCGACAAAGGCGAGTTCACCCGCATGTTCCGACTTTTCTACGCCAATGCCGATCCAATGACGGCCCGCCGCCTCTGCCAGCGGCAGGATACGCGATACCTCGTCCAGAATCCTCCGCAAAGCCCCCTCTCTTCGGCGGAGTTGGATCGAATTCACGAGTTGCCCTACGCCCGGGAAGTCCA
>NZ_JBFXGG010000056.1:0-20794 GCF_050178255.1 Desulfococcus sp.
CGGCATCGGCGCAAAGAACGAAGGCGTGCTCCACGGCATTCTCGAGTTCCCGAACATTGCCGGGCCAGCTGTAGTCCATAAGGATACGCATGGCCTCGGCGGATACGCCCCGGATCGCCTTGCCGGTTTTCCGGTTCTGGACGCCGATGAAATGGCTCACCAGAAGCGGCAGATCTTCCTTGCGCAGCCGCAGCGGCGGCACATGGATGGGAAACACCTTGAGACGATAGTATAGATCTTCCCGAAACTCTCCCCGTCGGACACGATCGAACAGGTCCCGGTGTGTCGCTGCGATAATCCGGATGTCGATTCGGCGTCGCTTCGATTCGCCGACCCGTTCGATCTCGCGCTCCTGCAGCACCCGAAGCAACTTGACCTGAATAAGCGGGCTGATCTCACCAATCTCGTCTAAAAAGACGGTCCCACCATCGGCTTCCTCGAAGCGCCCCTTCCGATCTCGAGCGGCTCCGGTGAACGCTCCCCGAACATGGCCGAAAAGTTCGCTTTCCAGGAGAGACTCCGCCAATGCGCTGCAGTTGACCGTGACCATGGGCATCTCCGCGCGGATGCTGTTGTAATGGATGGCGCCGGCAACCAGCTCTTTACCGGTTCCGCTTTCTCCGGCTATGAGGATGGTGGCTTCGCTGGCCGCAGCGGCTTCGATGGCCTCGAAGACTTGTTGCATGACATGACTTTTGCCGATGATATTGCCGAATTGATGGAGTTCTCCCAGACGCCTGGAGACCGCTGCCACCCGATGCTGCATGGTACGCAGCTCCGTCAGGTCCGTAACGGTTTCAACGACCCCGATCACCCTGTCGTTCTCATCCCGGACCAATCGAGCACTCTTGAGAACCGGAACGTCGTGTCCGTCCTTGTGACGAAGGACGTACTCCTGGGCATCGACTGAACCTTTCTCGTAAATACCGCATTCCTTGAAGCTGGTGGGTTCCTTTTTCCCAAGGCAATGGGTAAAGCTCAACAGCCCGCAGCTGCGTCCCACGGCCTCCTCGGCCCGATAGCCCGAGATGCGCTCCATGGCCGGATTCCAGAGTGTGATGCGCCCCGCCTCGTCAAGGGTAAACACGCCGTCGGCCATGGACTCCAGAACGAGGCCGGCAATCCGGGGGTCCGGCACTGTCGGCGTCCGGGTCAGGATATCGGTCATCTCTCTCGAATCCCGTGAATATGGATTATTCTTTTTAATGGTCATGTTGTTCGTGTCCGCAATCTTTGCGTTACAGTAACGTTAAAGTAACGTTTATCTTTTATTAGTAACGCAAAGGATTGCCGTCAAGACCGATTTTATAACCTTGACGGCGAAGCGGAACATGGTCTCGTCTCCATGCCGGGATACCGGGACCCCCCAAAAAACCCGCGACCGAACCGTCATGGCACATTCCTTGATAATTATTGAAAAAATTCAACAGCAGTGTTTCATCACCCCGAGGTTTTCATGAAAATCATGGATATCGCTTCTTTCGAACACCATAACAAAACGATTCGGCAGGGAATCACGCTGATCGACTATTATGTGTCATGGTGTTCTCCCTGTCGGGTGCAGGCGACCATTATCGAGCGGGTCGCCGATGACTTAAAAGGCAAGGCCCTGATCGGCCGAATGAATCTCGATCGGCACCGCCGGACAGCCGAAACCCTGCGGATCCAAAGTGTCCCCACCCTGGTCGTTTTCATTGACGGCCGGGAGGTCCGACGGTTCATCGGGTTGCAGCCCAGAGAAACCCTTACCGCTTGTCTGAGGGCGGTCATCCATTCCCGGAACAAGGCCGCAACGGTGTAGCCTGCGACAACCGTCAATCCCCGGAGGGGTTGCCGATGCCCCTCGAAAGCCATATCTTTCCGAAGATCCGAAAGATGCATGCGCAAGAATCGATTTTCAGACGGTGTTGGAAGGATCTCGAAATCGAGACATGTGAACCTCGAGGCGTACCGAGCAGTCGATGCACACCGTATCGCGGAAGGCCGAGGCATACCGCAGATATCGGATCAAGGGAGATTCTCTCATGGCCCGAAATTCCGAAAAACGTCTCGAGGACTGGATACGATTGATTTTGCTCAACTGGGTACTGATCTCGATAATGATGTTCTACAGCATCTTTATGGGGATCGGCATCGGATACCTCGTCATCCGATTCAGCAGGCTTGTCGTCGACTGGACGGGCCTCCCCGCGCATCTTCTCGACCTTTTCCCCACTTCCGGCCCAACCGTCAACCTGATGATCGGGGGACTGATCGCCGCCGTGTTTCTTCATTTGTTCAGACACCTGCGTTACAATTGTGAAACCGAAAGCTACACCCTGAAGCTGTCCAGGGTCTTCAACCTCAGGGCCGCCGTCGCTTTTGCGGCCATTGTCATGATTCTTATGGGGATGGGCGCGGTTTTCGCACGGCTGTTTCCCTCATGACCTTCAGAACCGCGGAACAGGTCTTCCGGGAAATGTCCATGTCACCCGAAAAGGCGGCTTGAAAAAATATTCACCGGCGCCATGTTGACGATCCGTGCTTCTTCCCGTTCCCATCGAATCCATGAAATCACTCTTGACACAATGACGTCGCATTACATATTATGAATACTTATTCACATTTCACAATAACTATTCACCGGAACGGTAAAAGGAGCGATCCATGAAAAAGACGAAGCTCTCCCGGCGGGAAAGAGAGAAACTGCGTCAACGCCAGGAGATGCTTGCCGCCGCACTCGAACTCTTCTCGGAGAAAGGCTACCATAATGTAACTGTTCAGGAAATCGCCGAAAAAGCGGAGTTCGCCATCGGTACCCTGTACAAGTTCTTTCAGAACAAGGAGGATCTTTATACGGCGCTGGTCCTGGAACAGTGCGACAACTTCGAGTCGGCGCTCACGAAAGTGCTCGAAGCACCGGGAACCGAGATTGAAAAACTGCAGAACTATGTTCAAGGCAGAAGCGAAAAGTTCCGCAACAATCTGCCCTTCGTGCGCCTGTTTCTTGCCGAAAGCAAGGGGATAACCTTCAATATCAAGGCGGGCCTTGACGAGACGATTCGGAAACGATACCGCGATTTTCTGGAAAAGCTGGCATTGGTTTTCGAAAGCGGCATTCGGAACAAGCGTTTCAGGAACATTGCCTCGCCCTATCAGCTCGCCGTGGCCCTCGACAGTATCATCGACGCTTTTTTGCTGCTCTGGCTGGAGGCACCCGAGCGTTATCCCTATCCGGAGGATCCCGACACCATCCTGGATATCTTTTTTAAAGGGTTGACACCACCATGATATTTTTTTTTAAACGATCCAGATCGGCATTCCATATTTTGGAGGTTTTTTGATGCAATTGAATAAAAACGGTTATGAACCATCGGCATGGACCAGGGCGTTGACGGTTCTGTCAGCGCTTTTTTTGTTATGGGGCTGTGGAAAAGGATACGGGGAACAGCAGGCCGCGCCGCCCCCGCCGCCGGAGGTGGTCACCGTGACCGTCACGCCGCGGAAAATTGAGCTCACCACCGAGCTTCCGGGGCGAACATCCGCCTACCGGGTCGCGGAAATCCGACCCCAGGTCAACGGCATCATCCAGAAACGCCAATTTCGGGAGGGCTCGGACGTCAAGGCCGGACAGTTGCTTTACCAGATCGACCCCGCTCCCTTTCAAGTGGCGCTCGACTCTGCCGGGGCATCCCTGGGAAAGGCACAGGCAAATCTCCCGTCGATCCGATCCCGGGTCGAACGCTACACGGAATTACTTGTCGACAAAGCGATAAGCCGACAGGACTATGACGATGCCGTCTCTGCCGTGGACCAGGCCAAAGCCGAGATCGAATACTGGAAAACCCAGGTGGCGGCAGCCCGCATCAATCTGGGTTATGCCCAGGTCAACGCCCCGATTTCCGGGCGCATCGGCAGGTCCAACGTAACGGACGGGGCTCTGGTGACGGCGTATCAGCCCCTGGCCCTGGCAACCATTCAGCAACTCGATCCCATCTACGTAGACGTCACCCAGTCCTCCGCCGAGCTTTTGCGTTTGAAACGCAACCTGGAAACCGGCCGGCTCAGCGCCGATCGGGAAAACGGGAAGGCCGTACGCATCGTTATGGAGGACGGTTCGCCGTATCCCCTGGAAGGCAAGCTCCAATTCCGGGAGGTCACGGTGGATCCCGCGACAGGATCCTACACCGTCCGCATCGTGGTCCCGAACCCGGAGCATCTGCTTCTGCCCGGCATGTTCGTCAGGGCCCTCGTCCAGGAAGGGATCGCCGAAGCGGCCATTCTCGTTCCCCAACAGGGGGTGAGCCGGAATCCCAAGGGAGAAGCCGTCGCGCTCATCGTGGACGATGCGGAAACCGTCCGGCAGCGCATCTTGACCCTCAACCGCGCCATCGGCGACCAATGGCTTGTGGCCTCGGGTCTTTCCGCCGGGGACCGGTTGATCATTGAAGGCATGATGAATGTTCGCCCCGGGAGCGTCGTCAAGGCCATTTCTCGGGACGCCCTGACGGTGGATGGAGACCCCCCCCACGCCAATCGCCCGTCCGGGGAAAAATAACGGAGGACATCGATGTTATCGAAATTTTTTCTGGACCGCCCTGTCTTCGCCTGGGTCATCGCCATCATTCTGATGCTGGGAGGCGGGCTGGCGATCTACAATCTTCCCATATCCCAGTATCCGCCCATTGCGCCGCCGTCCATCGCCATCGATGCCTTCTATCCCGGAGCCTCGGCGGAAACGGTTGAAAACAGCGTGGTTCAGATCATCGAACAGAAAATGACCGGATTCGACAAGCTTCTGTACATGTCGGCAACCAGCGATGCTTCGGGATCCGGCAGAATCGAGCTGACTTTTGCGCCGGGAACCGATCCGGACTTCGCCTGGTCCCAGGTACAGAACAAGCTCCAGCTCGCCATGGCCAGCCTTCCGGACGTGGTACAGCGGGCGGGGGTCAAAGTCAGCAAATCCACCCGAAACTGGCTCATCATCGTGGGTCTGACCTCTGAAGACGGCAGCATGGACGGCCACGATCTGCGGGACTACGCCCAATCCAACATCGAGAAGGTGCTGGCACGGGTGCCGGGCGTGGGGGAGGTGGAGAGCTTCGGTTCGCAATACGCCATGCGGATCTGGCTGAACCCGATCAAACTGAACGATTATCAGCTCACGATCGGAGATGTCATCGCCGGTCTTCGCGCTTACAACGTCGAAATCTCCGCCGGGCAGTTCGGCGCTGCCCCGGCAGTGGAAGGGCAGCGGCTCAACGCTTCCATCATCGTCCAGAATCTGCTCAAGACTCCGCAGGAGTTCGGTGCCATTCCCCTGCGCATCAATCCGGACGGCTCCATCGTCCGGGTTCGGGATGTAGGACGAACGGAGCTGGGGACCGAGCGATACGAAATGAACGCGCTTTTCGACGGCAAGCCCAGCGCCGCCCTGGCTGTTCGGCAGGCGCCGGGCGCCAATGCCCTGGATACCGCCGATGCGGTGAAGGCCAAAATGGCGGAGTTATCCAATTACTTTCCTCCCGGCATGAAGGTCATGTACCCCTATGACACGACCCCCTTCGTCAAGGTGGCCATCGACGAAGTGGTCAAGACGCTGTTCGAGGCCATCCTCCTGGTCTTCCTGGTGATGTATGTTTTCATGGGAAACATCCGGGCCACGCTGATCCCGACACTGGCGGTTCCGGTGGTCCTCCTGGGCACCTTCGCCGTGCTGGGACTTTTCGGGTTTTCCATCAACATGCTGACCATGTTCGCCATGGTGCTGGCCATCGGCCTTCTGGTGGACGACGCCATCGTCGTGGTGGAAAACGTGGAGCGGATCATGCACGAAGAGGGGTTGTCACCCCGGGAGGCGACCCGAAAATCGATGGATGAGATCACCAGCGCACTCATCGGCATCGGACTGGTTCTTTCGGCGGTGTTCGGTCCCATGGCCTTTTTCGGGGGCTCCACCGGAGTCATCTATCGCCAGTTTTCCGTGACCGTTATCGCCGCCATGCTGCTGTCGGTGCTGGTGGCCCTGATCCTGACGCCGGTGCTGTGCGCTTCGCTCCTCAAGCCGGTGACAAAGGGACACGGCGCCGGAGAGACCGGTTTTTTTCTGTTCCGCCCTTTTTTCAGGTGGTTCGAACGATCCTTCAATCGGTTCAGAGATCAGTACCAGGCGATGGTGGGTCATATCCTCGGCAGAAAACTTCGCTATGTGCTGGTTTATCTCCTGATCGTAGTGGTGCTGGGATTCCTGTTCCAACGAATGCCCACCGCCTATCTGCCGGATGAGGACCAGGGCATCATGTATATCCAGGCGACCCTGCCGGCGGGTTCGACTTTGGAGCAGACCGAACGCGTCATGACCGAGGTTCGCCATTACCTTCTGGAAAATGAAAAAGAGGCCGTAAAGAGCTGTTTCACGCTGGCCGGAAGGGGGTTCTCGGGAGCAGGGCAGAACGCCGGGCTGGCATTTGTCATGCTCAGGGACTGGGATCTGCGCAACCGGCCGGATCTGAAGGTGGGCGCCCTGGTGGAGCGATCCATGAAACGGTTCGCCGGGATCCGCAACGCAAGGGTGTTTGCCTTCCCGCCGCCGGCGGTTGTCGAACTGGGGCAGGCCGGCGGGTTCGACTTTCAATTGCAGGACCGCGGCGGCGTGGGTCATGACGCATTGATGGCAGCCAGAAACCAGCTGCTGGGCATGGCCGCCAAAGACGACAGGTTGACGCGTGTCCGACCCAATGGACTGGAGGACGTGCCGCAATACCGCATCGATGTGGACTGGGAAAGGGCCGGAAGCCTGGGAGTGCCCATCGACGCCATCCACACCACGATTTCGGCGGCCTTTGGGAGCGCCTATGTCAACGATTTCATTCAAAGTGGACGGGTCAAGCGGGTGTATGTCCAGGCCGACGCGCCTTATCGCATGCTGCCCAACGACATCGACAAGCTTTACGTGCGCAATGCAGCAGGCACGATGACGCCCTTCACCTCTTTTTCTTCGGGACGCTGGACCTACGGATCCCCTCGGCTTGAACGCTTCAACGCCTTCCCTTCCATGAATATCTGGGGGGCGCCGCCCCAGGGGAAGAGTTCCGGAGAGGCGATGCAGGCCATGGAAGAGATCGCTTCGAAGCTGCCTAAAGGCATCGGCTTCGACTGGACGGGATTATCCTACCAGGAACGAATGACCAAGTCCCAGGCGCCGCTGCTCTACGCCTTTTCGATGATCGTGATTTTTCTGTGTCTGGCAGCCCTTTACGAAAGTTGGACCGTTCCGATTTCCATCGTGCTGACCTTGCCGCTGGGCATTATCGGCAGCGTGATCGCTTCATCGTTTCGAGGGTTTCCCAACGATGTCTACTTTCAGATCGGACTCCTCACGGTTCTGGGGCTGACCACCAAGAACGCCATCCTGATCGTTCAGTTCGCCATGGAAAAGGTGAAGGAGGGCATGGGGCTGGTGGAGGCCACCCTGGAGGGCGCGAAGCTGAGGCTTCGCCCCATCATCATGACCTCGCTGGCTTTCGGCTTCGGCGTTCTTCCCCTGGCCGTGGCCGCCGGCGCGGGCGCCGGCGCTCAAACCGCCATCGGCATGGGCGTCCTGGGGGGTATGGTTGCCGCCACCTTTCTGGCGACGCCGTTTATACCGCTCTTCTATGTTATGGTGGTTCAATTGTTCAGCAGAAAAACATCGGATCGGTCCGAAGTCGCCGTTTCGGATGCCGCCGTTTCCTCGGAGGGACGTTGATATGAGAATAAAGATTATTTCACTCGGGGCACTGGCGGCCTTGCTGTTGACGGGATGCACCATGATCCCGGAATATTCTCGTCCGGATGCGCCGGTACCCGACCAGTGGCCGACAGGTCCGGCCTACGACGGCACCGTGTCCGGACGACAGGCGCCGCCGGCTGCCGATCTGCAATGGCGACAATTCTTCACCGGCAAACGACTTTCGAGGATCATTGAAACGGCCCTGGCAAACAATCGCGACCTGCGGGTGGCCGCCTTGAACGTGGAGCGAGCCCGGGCGTTCTACCGGATTCAGCGGGCGGAGCTGTTGCCGCGAATCGATGCCGTGGGCAGCGGCTATGCGGAACGGGTGCCCGCCGATCTTTCCAGTACCGGGAATTCACGCACCATAGAGGAGTATCGAGCGGACATCGGCACCACTGCCTGGGAGATCGACTTCTTCGGCCGTATTCGAAGCCTGGAAAAGCAGGCTATGGAGGAATATCTGGCCACGGAATATGCCCGTCGCAGCGCCCAGATATTACTGATAGCCGAAACGGCCAACGCTTATCTGACCCTTGCGGCGGATCGCGAAAACCTGCAACTGGCCCGTTCCACCCTGGAAGCGCAAGAGGAATCCCACCATCTGATTCAGCGCCGCTTCGATGTGGGGCTCGCACCCAAGATCGATCTGTGGCAGGTCCGGCAGAGAGTAGATGCAGCGCGGTTGGACGTGGCCCGATACACCGAACTCACGGCCCAGGACGAGAACGCCTTGAACCTGCTGGTGGGCACTCCGGTAGCCGCCCACCTGCTCCCCGAGGGCTTGAGCAGCGTCACACCGCCGCCGGACATTTCACCCGGCATCTCCTCCGAGGTGCTCCTCCGCCGCCCGGACATTCTCCAGGCCGAAAGCCTGCTCAAGGCGGCCAACGCCAATATCGGCGCAGCACGGGCCGCCCTTTTCCCCCGTATATCGCTCACGACGGCTGTAGGAACCGCAAGCGACGAACTGTCGGGGCTCTTCAAGTCGGGTTCAGGCACCTGGATGTTTTCCCCGGGCATCACCATGCCGGTCTTCGACCCCCGCATATGGTCGGCCCTCGATGTGAGCAAGGCCGAACGCGAATTGACCCTGGCACGATACGAGGGGGCGATTCAGGCGGCATTCAAGGAGATCGCGGATGCCCTCGCCACCAAAGGAACCGTGGGGCATCAGCTGGACGCGCAGCGATCCCTGGTGGAGGCCACCAGCGAAACCTACCGGCTTTCCAATTCCCGGTATGAGAAGGGAATCGACACCTACCTGAGTGTGCTGGATGCCCAGCGGTCCCTTTACGCCGCGCAACAAGGCCTCATCACCACCCGCCTGGCGGAGGCGAGCAATAAGGTGCGACTGTATGCGGTATTGGGCGGGAGCAGCGACTGAGGCGATACGATCGTGGGCCAGGCCATCCTCTACCGCGGCGCCGGATCAGCGGTCGTGTGGAAACAATTTGTCGCCCTCTCGGTGATCGGTGCCGTCCTGTTCAGCCTGTCTCTCGGCCGTTTCCGTAAGACATTGAGCAGGATGGCGTAAAGCGTGACGATCACCGACGGGCGACAATGTTGCGGTTTCTGCAAAAAAGTCCGATATCCGCGTTATGCCGCCCTGTCTAACGACTCACCAGGTAAGCATTCAGAGGATCATGGTATCCCATGGCATAAATTACCAGCAGGCCGAGAATACCGACGAGGATGCAATAATAGAGGGTTGGAATGATGGTCCGGCGGAGGGTGTTGCCTTCCTGACCCAGCAATCCGACGGTAGCGGATGCCGCCACCACATTGTGGATGCAGAACATGTTCCCCGCAGCAGCGCCAACGGCCTGAAGGGCCACGACCACGACACCCGAAATGGCGAGATTCTGGGCGACGCCGTGCTGAAACAGGCTGAACATGAGGTTGCTGACCGTGTTGCTGCCCGCGATAAAGGCGCCCAGTGCACCGATGAGCGGTGCGAAGAAAGGCCAGACCTGCCCCACATTGGCGGCCACCCATTCAGCCATGGCCAGGGGCATGCTGGAATATCCGGCGGCATTGACGCCGGAGTTGATGTACACCCGAACCATGGGAATGGTGAAAATGAGCACGAATCCGGCGCCCAGGAGAATGCTGCTGGATTCCTTGATGGCGAGCGAGAGTTCGTTCCAGCTCATTTTGTGGAGAAAATAAGTGATCAATACGACGAAGCAAAGGATGGCCCCGGGCAGATAGAGGGGCACGAAAGCAGCGCTGATGCCCGTACCGAGTATGTCCGACCAGGGAAATTTGACGCTTTTGAGCCAGGTACCCAGGGGCAGCTGTCCCAACCGCGTCAGCACGAGGATAATGGCCACCAGCAGGTAAGGAATCCATGCCAGGGTGAGATTCATGGGTTTTTTAGAGGTCAGGGCATCCAGTTTGATTTCCATCTGGCTCATCCAGCCGGGTTCCCATTCTTCCCGGGGCGGGAAATCCCAGATGTCCTTGGGTACCAGGAACCCCTTGGTGGCTGCGGTCGTCATAATGGCCATACCGATGAGCGCGCCGATGAGGCTGGGAAATTCAGGGCCGAGAAATATACCGGTCAACATATACGGTATGGTGAAAGCAAGGCCGCCCATGATGGAGAACGGCAAAATCGACAGGCCTTCGGTCCACGATTTGTTCCTGCCGAAGAAACGCGTCATCATCACCACCATAAACGTGGGAATCAAGGTTCCCGCAATGGCGTGGAAGATGGCGGATGCAGCTGTAATCAGCTGAAGATACTGGCTGAAATCCATGCCTACCTCGGCCAGCAGGGCCGTCAGCTGGGGATTTTCCAGCCCCCCCTTGACACCGATGAGAATGGGGGTTCCCACAGCCCCGAAGGTTACGGGGGTGCTCTGGATCATCATGCCGATCATGACGGCCCCCAATGCCGGAAACCCGATCGCCACCATCAAGGGCGCCGCGATGGCTGCAGGGGTGCCGAACCCCGAGGCCCCCTCGATGAAGGCACCGAACAACCAGGCCGTCAACACGACCTGCACCCGCCTGTCCGGACTGATTTTGGTAAAACCGGTTCGAATGGCGCTGATGGCGCCTGAATGTTTGAGAGTGTTGAGCAGCAGAATGGCGCCGAAAATGATAAACAGAATGTCTGCGGTGATGAAAAGCCCCTGGATCGTCGATGCGACAATGCGCACGACATCCACATGCCAGAAAATAAATGAAATCAGAACGGCTACCACGTAGCAGATGGGCATGGCCCATTTTGCCGGCCAACGAAATCCCACCAGAAGAACGGCTGCCGTCAGAATGGGCAGCACCGCCATGAAAGATTGAAATCCTAAACTCATCGGTCCTCCATGTAAAAATAAAAAGCTGTTGACGGTTATGATGATTCAACCTTCGACTTCCGTGGGGCGGTGAATTCCAGGAAAGGCTTCACCGGTTTCCGGTCGACATTACGAAAATCGAAGGCCACGTAGTTACAGAAACACCGGCTACCTCTGGCCGGCCGGTGCTATCCATGTTTTATCAGGTCAAGATCAGGACCACCAGTTCTTTGGGCCCGTGAACACCGAACGCCAACACCAGTTCAATATCGGCGGTTTTGGACGGTCCGGATATCAGGAGCGCGTTGGTGGGCATCCCGTCGGCCCACACGCATTTCTCCATCGCTTCGGAAAAGCTCTCATAGATGCGATCGGCGTCAAGAACGGCGATGTGGACCTCGGGGACGAGGGACATGAGACGGGGTTCGTTTTCGTCGGGCCAGAGGATCAGAGCGCCGGTGTCGGCGATGCCGCCCATGGTCGCGGTGATGCCCGCATCCATAGAGAAAAGGGCTTCCTTGAAGGTTTCCACCGGTGCGTCGTAGGGTTCGAGTACGGGAAGTCCCGCATCCCCTGCAGCCCATGCCGCTGCCACGGCGTCTCCCACCGGCGTCCCGGGGGCGTAGAGCATCTGCTTCAGCCCTTTTTCGACGACGATGGTCTTCAGACGATCCGTCCACAGCGCGTCACGGTCCCCTTTCGGGACCACATGCACCTCGCTTCGCATTGCCGTCATCCGGGTTTTCAGTTGTTCGATCTTTTCCTCCCGGCTCAAAGGAGGCGTTTGAAGCGGTGCGGGAACAGACGGAAGGTTCCGTCGATCTCCCAGAGCACTGCTTATTCTTCGCAAGATCCGTTCACGTGATTTTTCAGGCATCCTTGATCCCTTTCTCTCTGACCCTCTCATGAAGGCTTTTTTGGGAAAAACGCGGTCGGATCCGACCACGGGTCCATGCCTCAAGAGGGCCTAAACGCGGCAGGATCGGACTCAAAACAGGCGCCATTTTCGTGACGAGGGCGTTCAAGCCCCGGTGGCGATTGACCAGCGCCCATGCCTTCCACACGGCGGCCTCGGCAAACGTCCGTTTGAATCCGTGCCCCGGCACCGATCCGTTCGGGTCGTAACTTTCGTTCCTGAGCCGTCGGATCAGATCCGGTATGGGAATCTTCACCGGACAGACCTCCTCGCAGGCATTGCAGAGCGTCGAGGCCGTGGGAATGCCGCCGGCTTTGTCGAGCCCCTCCATTTGAGGGGTCAGGATCTCTCCGATGGGACCGGGATAGATGAAGCCATAGGCATGCCCGCCGATACGGGTGTAGACAGGACAATGGTTGAGGCAGGTCCCGCACCGGATGCATTGAAGCGTCTGCCGCAGTTGTTCATCGGACAGTATCCGGGAGCGCCCGTTATCCAGAAGGATCAGATGGATTTCCCGGGGTCCGTCCTTTTCGTCGGGCTTTCTCGGCCCCGAGATCATGTTGACATAGGTTGTGATGAGCTGTCCGGTGGCCGAGCCCGTGAGAAGCCGCAGCAGCGGCGGCACGTCGGAAAGCTTTTCCACGACCTTTTCAAGCCCCATCACGGCGATGTGAACCGGTGGAACCGTGGTGCACATTCGGCCGTTGCCTTCATTTTCGACGAGACAGAGGGTGCCGGTTTCGGCAACGGCCATGTTGACGCCGCTCAACCCGACCTCCCCTTCGTAAAACTTCCGTCGAAGGGTTTTCCGGGCGATGGCGTTGAGCTCCTCGACGGCCTCCGTGTAGGGCGTGTTCGGAATCTTCTCGTGGAAGGTCCTGGCGATCTCCTGCTTGTTTTTGTGAATGGCCGGGACAATGATATGGGACGGCGTCTCCCCGTCGAGCTGAATGATGAATTCCCCCAGATCCGTTTCAAGGGACTCGACACCGTGGTCGGCGAGAAACCGGTTGAGATGCATCTCCTCGGAGACCATGGATTTGCCCTTGACCAACCGCCGGGCATGATGATCCCGAAGAATGCCGAGAACGATCCGGTTGGCCTCATCGGTTGTTTCGGCCCAGTGGACCGACATGCCGTTTTCGATGCATTTCTTTTCGAGCCGCTCAAGCAGTTCCGGCAGTTGGAGCAAGGCACGCCTCCGGATGGCGTTTCCCTGGGCCCTGAGCGCCTCGAAAGCCGCTGCATCGCTGAAGATCGCCTTTCTCTTGGCGGTCATGCTGCCCATTGCAAACGAGAGGTTCGATCTCAGCTGTCGGTTGGCCAGGGCTTTACGGATATTGGCCTGAAAGTCGAATTGGGTTTCAGTCATGAATGCGCTCCCATATGAATTCGGCGATATGTCGACCGGTGATCGGTATCCGCCGATAGCTCATGGCGCCGGTAATGTTCATGAGACAGCCGCAGTCGCCGCCCAGCACCTCCGCGGCGCCCGTCTTCCGGATATCGTCGATCTTGTCCGTCACCATTGCCTCGGAAATCTCCGGTTGCTTGACCGCAAAAGTGCCGCCGAATCCGCAGCACTGGTGCTCGTTTTCAAGCGTCACCAGTTTGACGTTTCCAAGCTGCCTGATAAGAGATTTGCTGTCTTCGATGACGCCCATCTCCCGAGCGGCGTGACAGGAGGAATGCCATGTCACGGTGACCGGCTCCCCCCGGTCCTCCAGCTGGATGTGGAGAACATGGACCAGAAATTCCGTCAGCTCGAAAATCCGCTCCGAAAAGGCTTTGACCCGGGATAGACCCGGATCTTTCGCGAAAAGTCTGGGATAATGGTGGCGCATCATACCCGCGCATGAGCCTGACGGGACGACTATCGGATAGGGCTTGGAGAATATCTCCAACTGTTTTTCCGCCACCCGACGAGCCTCCTCCGGGAATCCGGAGTTGTAAGCCGGCTGACCGCAACAGGACTGTTCGTGCGGAAAGACGACCTCCACGCCTTCGCGTTGGATGAGATGGATAGCGGCCATACCCGCTTCCGGATAGGCCATGTCGATCAGACAGGTGCCGAAAAAGTAGACCTTTTCGGGTTTTGGGGGATATTGACGCATCACCTCTCCTCTGTTTCCGAATGATTACTTCCCGTGGTCGGGAAATGTTTCGATCGACCCCACGCTGTCTCAGGAAAAGACAAATATCGTTTTTTCTGCGCTTCGGTTGATTTTTTTGTTGGAGATTATGGACGTATCGCTGCGGGCGATCGCCTTTTCAACACACTAAAAGGTTATTTTGATCAATGGTATGACCATAATTTATAAATGAGCCCTTTTTCGATGTCAAGAAAAAAATACTTGAAATAAAATATTATGAATGATACTTAAACGATTAAATAGGTTATCCAAATATTGACAGTTGTCGATACATCGCATTGGTATTTTTTGATTTTGGTACTACCATTAACCGATTTCCGTTGATTGGCGTACTTGATCAGCCTGTCTTGGCGTCAAGCGAACGCTAAACCAATTTTTAGGAGACGAACCCTATGCTCAATCCCGCTCTCATCAAGGAATTCAAGAACATCGTGGGTGCCGAGAATGTCTTCACCGACGACGCAGACCTTCTCACCTACTCCTACGACGCCGCCGTGGTCAAGCCGGTTGTCCCCGCATTGGTGATCCGTCCCACGACCAGTGAAGCGCTGGGTCGCAGCGTGAAGGTCTGCGGCGAGAACGGTCTGCCCGTCACCGTGCGCGGAGCGGGCACCAACCTGAGCGGCGGCACCGTTCCCACGGCTCGGGAAGGTGTCGTCATTCTGACCAACGGCCTGAAGCGGATCCTGGAAATCAATGAAGCGGACATGTACGCCGTGGTTCAGCCCGGAGTGGTGACCGCCCAGTTCGCCGCGGCCGCCCAGGCCAAAGGGCTCTTCTATCCGCCGGACCCCGGAAGCCAAGCCGTTTCGACCCTTGGTGGAAACGTCGCGGAGAACGCCGGCGGCCTCAGGGGCCTCAAATACGGTGTCACTTCGGATTATGTCATGGGGTTGAAGTTCTTTGATACGAACGGGGAGATCGTCAAGACCGGCGCAAAAACCGTCAAATGCGCCACCGGCTACAATCTGACCGGTCTCCTGGTGGGATCCGAGGGAACCCTTGGCGTTTTCGATGAAATCACGCTGAAACTCATTCCCCTCCCGGCGCATCGCAAAGCCATGATGGCCGTCTTCAATCAGATCATCAAGGCATCCGAGGCGGTGGCGGCCATTATTGCCGCCCGGATCATCCCCTGTACCCTCGAATTCATGGACAATTTTACGATCCGCGCCGTGGAAAGCTACAGCCGGGCAGGCCTTCCCACCGACGCCGCGGCCCTTCTTCTCATCGAGGTTGACGGCCACCCCGCCATGGTCGAGGAGGACGCCGTAAAGGTGGAGGAAATCTGCCGGCAACAGGGCGCCGTCGACATTCGTGTCGCCAAGGACGATGCCGAACGCGACAAGGTCTGGGCTGCCCGGCGCAGCGCCCTGTCAGCCCTCGCCAAACTCAAGCCCACCCTGGTGCTGGAGGATGCCACGGTCCCCCGAAGCCGGATTCCCGAGATGGTTCAGGCCATGCAGGATATCGCGGCAAAATACCGTCTCGAAATCGGCACGTTCGGTCACGCCGGGGATGGAAATCTTCACCCCACCATTCTGACGGACAAGCGAAATACCGAGGAGTGGGAGCGGGTTGAAGCCGCCATCGCAGCGATTTTCGACAAGGCTCTTGCCATGGGCGGTACGCTGTCGGGCGAACACGGCACCGGCATTGCCAAGTCATGCTTTCTGGAAAAAGAGACCAGTCCTGCCACCATCCAGTATTCCCGCGCCGTCAAGGCGGCGCTCGACCCCAGGAACATTTTGAATCCCGGCAAGATAATAGGAGGCTGATCATGTCCGATATGAAAGCGCTCGCCCATCTGATGAAGGAGCTCGAAGATCAGCTCGTGGTTTGCATGCGGTGCGGCATGTGCCAGTCGGTTTGCCCCCTTTACGACCAGACCGGCCGTGAGGCGGACGTTGCCCGGGGTAAACTGGCGCTCCTGGACGGTTTGATGCACGAGATGTTCAAGGATCCGGAAGGGGTTTACGAACGGCTTAACAAGTGTTTGTTATGCGGGTCCTGCGCCGCAAACTGTCCCTCGGGTGTCAATGTTCTGGAAATTTTCATGAAGGCAAGGGCCATCCTCACCGGATACATGGACCTTCCGCCGGCGAAAAAACTGGTGCTGAGAGGCATGTTGGCCCACCCCGAGTTGTTCGATCGAATGGCCGAATGGGGTGCCAGATTCCAGAAAGTCTTCACCCGGCCCGTAAACGACGTCGTGGGCACATCCTGCGCAAGGGTCATTTCCCCGCTGCTTGGCCGCCGACATTTCAAAAATCTGGCGGAAACCCCTTTTCACAAGATGGTGCCGGTTCTGAAAACCCGTCCGGGAAAATCCGGCGTTCGCGCCGCCTTTTACGTGGGGTGCCTCATCGACAAGATCTTCCCGCACATCGCCCAGGCGGTCGTCGACGTGCTCACCTATCACGAAGTCGGCATTGTCCTGCCGGAGAACCAGGCCTGTTGCGGGATCCCGGCTGTTTCCTCCGGAGACATGAAAACCTTCAGAAGTCTCCTGGAGCATAATCTCAACAGCTTCAACCCCGGTGAGTTCGATTATCTCGTCACCGCCTGCGCCACCTGCACCTCAACCTTCAAGGAGGTTTGGCCGGCCATGGCCGAAGCTGCGGGAAACGGCGACATGGGGCTGTTGCGAAGGGTGGAGCGGATCGCTGAAAAAACGATGGATATCAATGCGTTTATGGTCAATATCATCGGGCTTGCCCCCCCGGTCCGCGGTGTTGGCGGCGACACCGAAAATCCACCCGAAGTCATCACGTATCACGATCCCTGCCACCTGAAAAAAGCGTTGGGCGTCTCGGTGGAGCCCAGGGCCATGATCAAGGCGAACCCCCGTTATCAGTTGAAGGAGATGGCATCGTCCGACTGGTGTTGCGGCATGGGGGGCAGTTTTAATTTGCAGTATTATGGAATTTCTTCTACTATCGGCCGCCAGAAACGGGACAATATCGTGGCGACCGGATGCTCGTCCGTGGCGACCGGGTGCCCGGCATGCATGCTTCAGATTGCCGACGCCCTTTCGAGATCCGGAGATCGCGTTGCCGTCAGGCATCCCGTCGAAATTTACGCGGAGCAATTGAAACGACATGAAAATTGAACTCAAGCCGATCAAACCCAAGCGAATATCCGACCAGGTCTTCGAACAGCTGAGAGAGCTCATTTTCCGAGGCGAACTTAAACCCGGCGAAAAAATCATGCCGGAACGGGAGTTGGCTGACGCCCTGGGCGTCAGCCGAACCTCGGTCAGGGATGCCCTCAGAAAACTGGTAGTGATGGGATTTCTGGATCAGAAGCAGGGACAAGGCACCTTCGTACGCGGCACCGAATCCATCCGGAAGAGCCCCCTCGCCGTTGCCATGGAGAATCAGGATGCCTCGCTCACGGACCTGCTCGAGGTAAGGATGGGTCTGGAAACCAACGCAGCGGCCCTCGCGGCTCGACGGGCGGATGAGAAGGATATTGGATTTCTCGAAAAAAGCCTTAAGGAACTGGAAGATCAGATCCGAAACGGCGAATTGGGAAACGAGGCGGACGTATCGTTTCATATGGCCATCACCTATGCGACCAAAAATCCGGTTCAGATCTACCTGATGAAGATCTTCTTCGATTTCCTGTTTATCGGGATCAAGGAAAACCTCCGGTATCTATACGAAGACCCCAGCAACATCGACCAGATCTTCAACCAGCACGTCGCCATCATCGAGGCCATCAAAAACCGGGATGCCGAAGGCGCTTTTGCAGCCATGAAACATCACATCGATTTCGTGATGGATTTTTTCAAGAATTTCCACCAGGAGGACACGTAAACGTCGGCTCAGGAAGCACGCCGGAAAACACCCTGGAAGATACGAATCCGATCCTCATCGAGGTTCCGAACCATGTTGCCGCTTTTCTGAGCCGCCGTCTTGCCCATCACGACACCCAGCCCCACGGTTCGGGGAGCGCCCGCTGCGGCTGCGGTTTTTTTGGCATCTATCGTCCGTCTCAGCCAGTCCAGGGACGCCGTAGAAACGTCCCGCCACGCCACTTCCGTGAACCCCGAAACGGAAATCAGGCGTTTCAGGACATCGGACGGGACAAGGAAGTCGATGGTGCCGTCGCTTGCCCAGGGAACAGGATAATACGGCGGCTTGACATCCCCTGAGCACACCTCGTAGAGGGCCAGGAGCCCTCCGGGCCTGAGCACCCGAGCCACCCCTGAAAAAAGCGCCGCCTTGTTCTCGATGTTCATGGTGGTGTGCAATGTCCAAACGACATCAAAAGTCTCCGGATCAAAAGGCAATGCCGTCATATCGCCGTGCTGAAAACGAACCCGTTCCGAGAGGCCGACCTTTGCCGTCAACATTTCCGCGGCCCGGCAGTATTCCGCCACGAGATCGATCCCGGTCACGATGCACCCGTACTCCGCCGCCAGGGTCCGCGCAGGTCCGCCGATCCCACACCCCAGATCAAGAACCGTCATCCCCTTTTCCAGCCCGGCCAAATCGGCCAGCTCCCGCGTGGCCTCTCGTCCCCGGATGTGAAATTCATCAAACCCGGCGGTATCCTCGTGTGAAGAGACGACGTGTCCACTCCTGTCAAGCGCCGACTGAATGCTGTCGGTGAGATTGTCCCGGCTGTAGTGATCGTTGATAGCTTGTTCGTAGGTCTTCATTTCCGTTCCTTTTTCCGATGGTTTCGCCCCGGCGCGGGAGCAGCATCTCTCAATCTGAAACATCGTTTCCATCACCGATTCAACGTTCGACTTTCATAGGCCCTATCCTCCCGGCACCGCTGTCCGGTCGCTATCATGAAAGTCGAAAATTGAATCATCGAAAAATATAGAATACCACAATTTTTTTAAAAAACCATTCAATTCAATCTGCCTGAGACCTTTCAGATGTATTTTGCGGACCGTCTCCGCGCCGACTCAACCGAGCCCCACTGGAATCCATCCGAAAGAGTGCTCCCGATCGCCATGCCTGCCTATGGACATCACGACGCAAATCAGGTATCTGCAAGAGATAGAAAAAGTTCCCCGAAAGGGTCTGCGCCGCGAACTGCCCCGATCGCTGCCCCCTTTGTGTTGCGACGAATCGCCCTCCTGGCCGAAAACCCTTACACAAGGGAGGTTTCCGATGGTGAAGACAATCCGGTTTACCCTCAACGACAAACCCGTGAGCCTCGACATCGACGAGGAGCGGACCCTCCTGTGGGTCCTTCGGACCGATCTGGGCCTTACGGGAACCAAATACGGCTGCGGCGAGGGGGCGTGCGGTGCCTGCACGGTCCTGGTGGACGGCGAAGCCCTCCCCTCCTGCCAGATCACCGTGGGGTTCGTGGCGGGGAGACACGTCACCACCATCGAGGGGATCGGCGCGGAAGGGAAGCTCCATCCCATTCAGCAGGCCTTTGTCCGCCACGACGCCCTCCAGTGCGGGTTCTGCACCCCCGGCATGATCCTCAAGGCCCACAGCCTGCTGGCATCCAACCCGAGCCCCACCCGGGAGGAGATCATCGAGGCCCTGGACGACCATCTCTGCCGCTGCGGGGCCCATGTGCGCATCCTGGCGGCCGTTCACACCGCGGCGGAGATGCTGAAAGGAGGCAAATCATGAAAAAGGAAGTCCCTTTTATCCAGGATCGGACCGAAGCGGCGGCCCCCTCCCCGGGCATGGACCGGCGGGAGTTTCTGAAGCGCATGGGTCTTCTGGGCGGGGGCCTCGTCATCTACGGCACCCTGGGAGATCTTCCTGCCGAGGCCCGTGCCCTGAGAACGGGGCTTCTCGGAAGCCGGGTGCCGAGCGATTTCAATGCCTTTCTGCGCATCGATCCGGACAACCGGGTGACCTGCTTCGTGGGAAAGATCGAAATGGGCCAGGGCGTCATCACCTCTTTCGCCCAGATGGCGGCCGAAGAGCTGGACGTGGCCTATGAATCGGTGGAGATGGTCCTGGGAGATACGGATCTCTGCCCCTGGGACGCCGGCACCTGGGGCTCTCTTTCGACCCGCTATTACGGGATTTTCGTCAAAGAGGCCGCCTGCGAGGCCAGAGCCGTCCTCCTGGACATGGCGGCTGAGCGGCTGTCCTGCCCCAGGAATCGGCTGTCGGTCAAAAACGGCCTGGTCTGGGACCGGGAACGCCCTGGGATTCGGGTGACCTATGGAGCGCTCACCGCAGGGCGGATCATCGAACGGCATCTTTCGGAGCTGCCGCGGCTCAAACCCGCATCGGCATACACCACCAGCGGCAGGCCTTTCCTGCGGCGGGACGCCATCCGGAAGGTCCTGGGAAAGGCCCGATTCGCCGGGGACATCCGGCTGCCGGGGATGGGACACCTATGCCATTCCAATATTTTCGTGGCTGCCCGAGCTCGAGACCGTGATCCTGGAAAACCCCAACCTGTCCCCGAAGGGCGGCGGAGAACCCGCCATCATCTGCATGGGCGGCGTCCTGGCCACGGCGGTATATGATGCGACAGGAGCCAGGCTGCGTCAACTTCCCATGACCCCGGAACGGGTCAAGGAAGCCCTGAACCGGTGCCGGGAGGATACGGCCACCATCATGAACGTCGAAAGTTGAATTTTTAAGATGAAGGAACAGATCGATTTACATCAACCGGCCTTGACTATCGCGCACCAGGACATTATCACGCTGCGTGAGGATTACAC
>NZ_JBFXGG010000057.1:0-20597 GCF_050178255.1 Desulfococcus sp.
GCCAGCAGGTCTTTGATCCGGTTTCGCAGGACGATATGGGGGTCAAAC
Organism: Desulfococcus sp.; assembly: GCF_050178255.1. Lineage (NCBI taxonomy): Bacteria > Pseudomonadati > Thermodesulfobacteriota > Desulfobacteria > Desulfobacterales > Desulfococcaceae > Desulfococcus > Desulfococcus sp. The sequence continues at coordinate 49 of NZ_JBFXGG010000057.1, forward strand.
CGCACCCCTTGGGAGGGAAGGCGGGGAAAGGTGACCGGAATCCTGTTGTATCCCCAGAGCCTGGCGATCTCCTCCATGAGATCTTCCGGCCGGAAGACATCCACACGGAATGGCGGCGGTATCACCGTTAAAAGATCTTCGGTTTCATGCGTTACGCCGAACTCGATGGCCTGCAGCATTTCGGAAACGGCGTCCCGGGTCAATATGATGCCGAGATGCCGGTTGACCGCTTGGATTGACAGCGTTATAGGTGAGTTTTCCACCCGAATGGGCCGTTCATCGATGACGCCTTCCACAAGACGTCCGCCACCGGTTTCGAGCATCAGCTGGGCCGCTCGGTTCAGCGCGAACAGCGTGCCTTCGGGATCGACGCCGCGTTCGAAGCGGTGAGAGGCATCGGTGGCCAGCCCCAGTGTCTTTGCTGTTTTTCGGATGCTGACAGGATCGAAATAGGCGCTTTCAATGAGGACTCGCGTGGTACTGCCTTCGATTTCCGAGTTCAATCCTCCCATGACACCGGCAACGGCCACCGGTCCCTCACCATCACAAATCATGAGCATTTCCGCGGTGAGAGAACGCTCCTTGCCGTCCAACGTCGTGAATTTCTCGCCTGCTTTGGCGGTACGGACAACGATACGATGGCCGGCCAGGTGATCGAAATCGAAGGCATGGAGCGGCTGCCCGGTTTCCATCATTACAAAATTGGTGACATCGACGATATTGTTGATGGGACGGAGTCCGACCGACAGCAGTCGATCCTGCAGCCAGAATGGGGACGGTTTGACATGGATGCCTTCGATGAGCCGGGCGGCATATCGAGGGCAATGTTCCGGGTCCTCGATTGTCACAGAGGTCCGTTCGCGAATATTGTCGTCACCGCGCGGCAGCCGGATTTCGGGTCGTACAATTTTCCTGTTCTGGAAAAATCCGATTTCCCGGGCGACGCCCATGATACTCAAACAGTCAGGCCGGTTCGGCGTCAGATCGATTTCGATGGTGGCATCCGACAGGTTCAATGCCTGGGGCAAGGGCGTCCCTGTGGTCAGAGCGACATCTGTGATGACCATGATGCCGTCGCCGTCGGTCCCCAGTTCGAGCTCTGCTTCGCTGCAAAGCATCCCGTCGGACGATTCCCCTCGAATGACGCCTTTTTCGACGCGTTTGCCGTTGGGGAAGACGGTCCCCGGCAGCGCCAGAGGAGAGAGCATGCCTGGGGCGACATTTGGGGCGCCACAAACCACGCGGACGGTCCGATCTCCCACGTCAACGTGACAGAGTTTGAGCTTGTCCGCATTGGGATGGGGCTCCACCGAAACAACGCGGCCAATCCGAACGCTATTCAGCCAGGCGTAGCGATCCTCCACCGAGTCGACCTCGAGGCCGACCATGGTCAGACGTTCGGTCAATTCCGTCACCGCCATGTCGACGGGAATGTACTCTTTTAACCAACTCAGGCTGACTTTCATCTTAAAACTGCCTCAAAAATCTGAAATCGTTATCGAAAAACTTTCGGAGGTCGTCGATGCCGTATTTAAGCATAGCGATGCGCTCAACGCCCATGCCAAAGGCGAAGCCGCTATAACGACGGGTGTCGTACCCCACGTTTTCAAAAACGGCGGGATGGACCATCCCCGACCCGAGGACCTCCAGCCAACCGGTTTGAGAACAGACCCGACAGCCTTTTCCCCGACACATCACGCAGAGGATATCTACCTCGGCGGAGGGTTCGGTAAAAGGGAAAAAGCTCGGGCGAAATCTGAGGGCGGTTTTGGCGTCGAACATCTGATGGACAAAGGCCGTCAGCGTGCCTTTCAAGTCTCCGAAGCTGACGTTTTCATCCACCAGGAGCCCTTCGACCTGACTGAACATGGGCGTATGGGTCAGATCGGAATCACATCGATAGACCTTGCCCGGGGAGATGATGCGGACCGGAGGCTTCTGTTTCTCCATGGTCCGGACTTGCATAGGGGAGGTCTGCGTCCTCAATACGATGGCATCCGAGACATAAAAAGTGTCCTGCATATCTCGCGCCGGATGGTTCTTAGGGATGTTGAGGGCCTCGAAATTATAGTAATCCGATTCCACCTCTGGTCCCTCGGCGATGTTGAACCCCATTCGCGTGAAGATGTCGCAGATGTCACGGGTGATTTGTGTCAGGGGATGAAGGAACCCCCGGGGCGGTGTCCGGCCCGGTAGGGACACGTCAATCCGCTCATCCGTCCCGCGAGCGTCGGATGCCAGCTTCCCAAGGGCATCCTTGAAAGCGGCATCCAACTCGTTTTTGACTTCGTTGGCACGTTTACCGGCGAACGGGCGTTCTGCTGCGGGAAGATTGGAAATGTTTCTGAGGTAACGGGTAATGATACCCTTTCGGCCCAGGTACCGAACGGAGATGGATTTGACGCCGTCGGGATCCAAGGCGTCCTGCAGTTCAGCCAGGGCTTCGGCCTTGATGTTTTCGATGTTCTTTTCCACGGATACTCCCATTGGATCGCCGGTCGTTCAAAGGCCTTTCAGGCGAAGAACGTCTCCGGCGCGATTGATCATCCATCGGCGGTTTTTTGCGATCCCTGATCCGTTCTGGATGGGGTTGGACCCCGCCCCGACGTGATTCAGTGCTGGGTGGCCGCCAGGCTGACGATCTGGGAGAAGGCCGCCGGATCGGAGACAGCCAACTCGGCGAGCACCTTCCGATCCAGATCAATCTCAGCCAATTTGAGACCGTGGATAAATTTGCTGTAGCTAACGTTGTTCATGCGGGCTCCGGCGTTGATGCGGGTGATCCACAGCTGCCGGAAATCGCGCTTTCGGGCTTTCCGATCGCGGTAGGCATAGTTCAGCGCCTTGTCCACGGAGTCTGCTGCCGTTCTGAACAGTTTGCTGCGTCCGCCTCGGAATCCTTTGGCCAGTTTTAAAACCTTGTTTCGGCGTCTTCTTGCCTTAAATCCCCGTTTGATTCTCATTGTACTATTCTCCTGTCATCGTTTTACGCGTTTTTTGATATCGTCAATCCCGTCAGGCTATCCATTTGGCAACAGCAGCCGCAGCTCCCTTTCATTCGATTTGTCGATGATCTGGCTGAGCCTGAGGCTTCTCTTGCGTTTCCGGGTCTTCTTGGTCAGAATGTGGCTCGCATGGGATTTTCTGAAAACAAATTTTCCCGTACCTGTTTTCTTGAAACGCTTGGCCGCCGCGCGATTGGTTTTTATTTTCGGCATTTTCGTATCCTTTCAACCGTATTTGATTCATGAAAAAAGGGAGATACCTCCCTGATTTCATTGTTGGCCACCTAAAATAATAGATGGCGTGAGCCATCATGATCAATGTGCACACGCCACCATAAAACGTCAAAACCGCCGTTTGGCGATATCAGCTTGATCGGTCCGAGGGAAAGTGTTGTATGAACGTCCTGTTATTTCGGGGACAAGATCATCACCATGGTGCGCCCTTCAAATTTCGGGTACTGTTCCACGATGGCGAGTTCCTCAAGTTCGTCGGCAATTCGCTTCAAAAGTTCGCGTCCTTGATCGGAAAGCGTGATCTCACGCCCCCGGAACATGACCGTCACCTTGACCTTGTCCTTCCGCTCGATGAACTTTCGGATATGGCCCAACTTGACATTCAGATCGTGGTCGCCGGTTTTGGGGCGAACCTTGATTTCTTTGACCTGAAATGTACTCTGTTTTTTCTTGGCCTCCTGAAGCTTTTTGGTCTGTTCATACTTATAGCGCCCGTAATCCATAATCTTGCAGACAGGAGGGCTGGCATTGGGAGAAACCTCCACCAGGTCAAGTCCGAAATCGTTGGCGGTGGCCAGCGCTTTGTGGGTTGGAACGATGCCGATCTGATTGCCGTCCGGATCGATAACCCGCACCTCTTTTGCCCTGATCTGGCGATTGATGTTCACCCCGTCTGTTTGTCTTGGCCTAGCTATTCTACACCTCCTCCACAGCTATTGTTGGTTGTCCTGCCCGGGAGATCAGATTCCGATCTTAAACCTGAAATCTCATTCTGCGCTTACATGATATAAATTCAGTAGTGCCATATAAAATAAGGGTAAGAAATGCAAGAAAAAAATAAAGAAAAATTGAATTCGATTGTTCTGCGACAGAAAAACACGGTGGCACGTATATGTTACGGAATTACGGTCTCCGGGATAAAAAAGGACGAAATTTGTAATTTCAGGACGTCTTGACATGCCTGCATCCATTTTTTAAGATACTTCATTTACAAGCTACCGTCAATCCCCCCTATTTGAGGTTGGATGAAATGAATACCCTGAAAGATCAGGCTGCGGAAAATTTGATTGCCGTCCGCAGGAATGTGCCGCTCATTCACAATATTACCAATTTCGTCGTCATGAACGTCACGGCCAATGCGCTTCTGGCCATCGGTGCTTCGCCGATGATGGCTCACGCCCCGGAAGAGGCGGCGGCGTTGGCCGATCTGGCTGGAGCGCTGGTGCTGAACATCGGCACCCTCACACGCGAATGGGTGCCGACCATGATTCTGGCCGGTCAAGCGGCGGCCACCCGAGGAAAACCTGTGGTGTTTGACCCCGTCGGAGCCGGCACCACTCGATTTCGAACCGACACCGCCAGGAAAATTTTGAAGGAGGCCGCCGTCAAAATCGTGCGCGGCAATGCCTCTGAGGTTCACGCACTTTCCGATGTCGAATCGGATAGTTTTCCCGGGGGCAAAGGGGTCGATGCCGTCCATTCAATGGAAGCGGTTCTTCCCGGTGCAATGCGTTTAGCCGACAGGACGGGTGTTACTCTGGCTGTCACCGGACCCATCGACGTCGTCACCGACGGCTTTCGACAAGTCCGCGTCGCCAACGGTCACCCGCTGATGCAACGGGTGACCGGCACTGGATGCACGGCGTCGGCCCTCATCGCGGCTTTTGCCGCTGTGGATTCCGACGCTTTCACTGCTGCTGCGACCGCCCTGGCCGTTTTTGGGCTGGCCGGCGAAATGGCCGCCGCAGGGGCCAATGGCCCAGGCAGTTTTATGGTTAACCTGATGGACGTCCTTTACGCTATGACACCGGAGGCGGTTCGGATTGGGGTCAGAATCGAGGAGGCTTGATGGAATTCAAGGACATCGGCGAGTTCGGCTTTATCCGGAGAATTCAGCGGGGTTGTCTGATTCGACCCGAAGGCGTGAGGTTGCCCATCGGCGACGACGCTGCGGCCTTTATCGTGCCCGACGGCCAAGTGGCACTGGTCACTACCGATCTCTTGGTGGAAGGCGTCCATTTTTTGAGGAATGGTACATCGCCCGAAGATCTTGGACACAAAGCCCTGGCGGTCAATCTGAGCGACATCGCCGCGATGGGAGGGACGGCTCGGGAAGCTTTCGTCAGCATTGCCGTCCCCGGAGACTGCGCTCTCGCGTACGTCGAGGGGATATATCGGGGGATGATATCTCTGGCCGGGGAATTCGGCGTCAACATCCTGGGGGGAGATACCACGGGATCTCGGTCGGATCTGATTATCAATGTCGCTGTGGTGGGGGCGGTTCATGAGCGGGAAATGCTTAGGCGAGGGGGCGCCCGACCCGGAGACTGCCTTTTCGTCACCGGCGCAGTGGGCGACAGCCGAGCGGGTCTCCACCTGCTCAGGAATCGCCTTCCGGCGGATTCGGATGCCTTTATGGAACTTCTGAGCGCTCACCACCGTCCGCGACCTCATCTGGCAGAAGGGCGGTTTTTAGGCAAATCCGGAGCAGTGCGGGCGGCTATCGACATCAGCGACGGCCTCAGCTCGGATCTCGTGCACGTGGCGCGTGCTTCCGGACTGGGTGTCCGCATCGACGCGGGTCGTCTTCCCATCTCGGAAAATCTGAAGACGTTCTGTCGCCGGTTTGGGTTTGATGCCGTTGACTATGCGCTTTCCGGAGGAGAGGATTATGTGTTGGCGTGCACGGTGGATCCGACAAAGGCCGCCGCAGTCGCCCAGGCGTTTATGGCCCGATTTCATCATCCTCTATATCACATCGGGAAGATGACTTCGGATGGCCGCATGACGGTCGTCCAAGGGGGGGAGGTCAGGCCGTTTCCGCCTGCGGGATGGCGTCATTTTTCCGAAACCGAGGAACTCTGATTCCAGGGAGTGCCGAGAAGGAGAGGGCATTTTCAGGTTAACGGTGTCTGTTTCTGATCCTTTTTTGACGGATGCGCTTTTCGAGCGAACCAAGTCCGATGCCATTGATGGTGTACCTGTTGCGGATCGACGTCAGTAACCTTGACCACTTGCCGACAAAGTGAAGATATCGGCCATTCGCGTGACAGCCCAACTGTCCATGCTGAGATTTTGCAAAAACCCACAGTGTCCGCCGTACCGGGTTCGTTCGATGAGAAGCCGATCGGATGCGGGTAGCCCATGGAGATCTTTTGCAGGAATCATCGGATCATCCTCGCTGGCGATGAGATGGCAGTGCACGGTAAGCTCTCTGAGAGCGTCGCCTGTAAGGGCATAGCCGTTCAGATAGGTGCGGGCGTCGGGAAAGCCTGTATGTCTCGGCGCGAAATAGGCGGTCATCTCCCACAATGTCCTGAGACGGGATAAATTATCGAGCCCTTCCGTCTCAGGAAAGCAGCGGCGCTTGATTTCGAGTGAGCGTCGCCATTTCTTCATGAAATAGTCGTGGTAGATCCGGAGGCCGTTCTCGAGAACCGCCATGGTTCGTAGCGGATTCAGGACCGGACTGACGGCGACCACGCGGTCGATGGACATGTTCGCTTCGGCGGCTCCGGCCGCGATCCTCAGAGCGAAATTGCCTCCCAGCGAGAAGCCCCCCACGAAGAGGCGTCGGCAAAAAAAGCGTTCCTGTACCGCTTTGACCGCGCCGATCACCTCTTCGATTCGGCAGGAGTGAAAGAGGCCGGGGTTGAGGTGGTGTGTCGGCCCGTGGTCCCGGAGATTTAGCCGGAAGATATCGAAGCCCCGGTCATAAAGCCGAGCGGCGCTTGATATCATATAGGTCGACTCGCTGCTGCCCTCCCATCCATGGATGAGGATGACCATTCCCCGGCTGCCGTCCGTTTGGGGTGTGTGGGTCCCCTGGAGTCGGACGTCGTTTCCGCAATCCAGAATGATTGTTCGGGATCGTGCAAGAAAGTGCCTGGCCCTGTGCCGTATCCAGAGCCGCCGAAGCTTGATGCCGGCGGCGATGGATTGGATATGGGCGTTTTTCATCAGCACGTGAGGGGTGAACCCTGTCTCCCGGGAGCGCCTGGTCCAGGCGGATAGGGTCGCGGACATTATTTTCCCGCCACCTCCTTGCCGCAGTGCTTGCAGATCCTTGCCCGGCTTTTGATGATTTCTGCACAAAACGGACACTCCCGGGTGAAGTGACGTTCGTGGATCTTCTGAACCGCTTTATGGACGGTTTCCTGGAGTTTTTCGTTGCCGAAGCGAGCGTTTTTCAGGGCATCGACGGCATCTACCGGTCCGATATCACCGATCATTTCAGCAGCCTTGAGACGGACTCGGACCGGCTGACCCGAATCCAGAAGCAATCTGAGAATATCAACTGTGTTTTCATTGACATAGCAGTCAGCGAGGATTGAAAAACCCTTCTTGATGTTCTCCTTCAGCATTTCTTCCTGGAGCATCTCCTGGTTGTCGATGATCTGGCCTGTTCCGCCGACGGGGCTGAATACGGGCATGCACTCGAAGCTTTCCGCCCCCAGATAACAGATGCAGCGGTACGAGGCGAGATGACCGTAATTCTCCTCGATATTCTGCCACCCATTTGTATAGAGAGGGCAGTCGTCGTTGAAGCAGACGAAGAGGTATGGAACGCCCCAGCCCAATCCATCGCTGTAGTTGATAGGCGGGACCTCCCAGACGCTCATCTCCTGGCCGCAATGGGGGCATTTGGGTTTTTCTTCCGCCATCATCCTTTCCATGAACTGTTCCTTGGTCTCTATGGCCATCTATAAACCTCCGTGATTGGCGGTTTCGAAAACGTTCGCTATTCATGTTCCGAGACGCCCCTGAACCGCGGGACTCTTTTTTTGTGCGACGGGGCTTCTCGGCGTTTGCAGGCTTGAATTTCGACCGGTTTTTGGAAACCGTCTGAAAACTGACGTTATTGCAAGGTTAAAAAAAAATGTTACGGGAAACGCAACCCACAATCTAAACTTATTAGAATATACAACTATCGTCTTTACAGCAAGCGTTATGTCCAACCTGGTGAAGAAAAGCCTTTCGAAGGCCGGTCTGCTCAGGTTAATGGGTTATAAGCGATAGGGTTTCTGGGGATGAACGTTTGACAGGCGAAGGGGTTTTTGGTACCTTGTCGTGCCAGATAATAACATCCAATTCGGCAGGAACCGCCATGAACGTCACCGCCAAAGATGTCATGACGCCCCGGTTTCATACCCTGACGCCGGAGATGCCTATTTCCGAAGCGGTCAGATCCTTCAAGGCAGCAACCGAATCCGAGGGGCGTAAAATTTTCGGGATGCTTGTCACGGACTCGATCGGCCGCATGGTCGGTATGCTCTCCATGTACGATATCCTTCTCTTTATCCAACCCAAGCATGTTCATATCTGGGGGGGGATGGACGATGTGGATATCGTCGGTCTGGTGGACGACGCCTGCCGTCGTGCCGGAACCATTCTCGTGGGCGACATCATGACCACCGAAGTCATCTCCATTACGCCCGACACCCACCTCATGGCGGTACTCGACATCATGATCAAGAAACACATTCGCCGGATACCGGTGATTCACGACAACAGGATCGTGGGGATCGTCTATATATCCGATCTGTTTTACCATCTGGTCGACAAGATGATGTAGCGAGCCGGTACGATGGGGCTTGTCTCGCCGACAACCCTTCTGTGGATGTTCCACGTGGAACTTACGGCGCAAGGGGGTCGAATCATGGGCATCATCCAAAAAAACACTATCCTGTCGGAATTGACCGTGCAGGAGACCATGCGACGGCAGGTGATCTTTCTGCCCACGGAGGCCAACCTGGGGGCTGCCGTCAATCGATTCATCAAGTTCAAGGTGAATGCGATTCTGGTTGTCAATGAAGAAAACATGGCCTGCATGGGCGTAGTTTCCAAAACGGATGTAATGGGAGCCTATTACGCGGGCCTTCCCATCGATTCACATGTGGCGGACGTCATGGTTTCTCCGCCGCTTTTCTGCCGAATGGCGGATACGCTCGAGGCGGCCCTGGAGAAGATGCGGCATCACGGGGTCTACCGTCTCTATGTCCGAGGGAGCGGCGGCAAACCGGCAGGGGTGATCGCCTATCCCGACATCGTGGGCATCCTTTACCAATATTGTCATCAGTGCAAGTTCAGCAGGTTGCGTCGAACCGACAAAACAGGCGAAGATCCGATTCTTCGGTTCCGGGTGAAAGAGGTCATGACCGCGTCGGTCCGCTCCCATGGGGCGGACGCGCCGCTTGTTCAACTGATGGAGAGCTTGTCGGAATATCGGATGGGTGCTGTTCTGATTACCGACGACCGGGGGCGGGGGGTAGGCGTGGTTTCCAAAACAGACCTGGTCCTGGCTTACAAGCATGGTTGTGATCCGGGCGCTCCCGCCCAGGCCATCATGACCTCGCCGGTCCGATCCTGCGAAGAGACGGAATATCTGGAGACCGCGATTCGGAAACTGATTTTTTCCCAGATCCATCGTATTTTTGCCTTCAGGGAGGATCCGTCCCGAATAACCGGCGTGCTGTCCCTTTCGGATGCAGCTCGGATCCGGTCCGGCTCTTGCCATGCCTGCGTGAGCAGCCGCATCAAGGTGGACGCGCCGGTCTAAAGCCGCTGCGGCACCGGACATCCGGTGCCGCCGTATCGGCCGGCGAACAGGCCTCTAACTGCCGGATTTATGATGATAGCGCTTTTCCTTCCCGTGGGCGGCCTTGAATTCATGCCATTCACCTTGGCTGATGCTGCCGTCCTGGTTCACGTCAACGGCATCGAAGATCGATTTGTCCGATTCGGGGAAGCGGCTCTGGAATTCTTCCCGGCTGAGTGCGTTATCCCCGTTCTTGTCGATTTGCCCAATAGGGATCATGTAGGGCGCCGGGTCCGGCAGGTCGGCCTGATGATATCGACCTTTTCCGTTTTTCTGGGGCCCGGCCATTCCGTGAGCCGCCTTGAAGTCATGCCATTCCTTTTGTTCGACAAGGCCGCTGTCATCGGTGTCCAATGCATCAAATATTTTGCGGTCCTTGTCGCCGAAATGGTCGTTGTACTCCGACCAGTTGAGGGCGCCGTCGCCGTCGGTGTCAATGCTGTTGAAACGAATCTCGTATTTTTTCAGATCCATCCCGCCGGTCATGGCGCCATGACCGGAGTCGGATTCGGCAGCCCATGCGCCCCCGGGGGTTAAGGCCAGCATCGCTGATATCAGAACAGCGTAAAGGGTCTTCATGACAGTCTCTCCTTTCATATCTGCATAGCGGTTGTGGTCGTGTCGGCGTTTTTTCGAATCGCATAAAAACGCCCAACTCGGTGAAAATAAGCCTTTGAAGAGTGTTCGTCAAACGTCCTTCCCGGCTGAGGATGCAGACATCAGCTGAAGTATTTCATGAACTGAACCCGCTCATAGACCGCCGGGTTGTCGGCTTTAGCCTGGCTGAGTTTCCCCTGAAAATCCGAGAGACGGGAATATTCGTGCGCGGCCATCCAGTTTTTCAGGGCCGCGATCATCTCCTGCAGATAATCTATCCCGTTCTGATAGAGGGCGGAGACGACCTGGACGACCTGAGCGCCGGCCAGAAGCTGTTTGATCACGGCGTTGCCGTCGTGGACGCCGGTTGAGGCGGCGAGGTCACAATTGACCCGTTGGCTCATCATGGCGATCCACCTCAGGGAAACCGCCAGATCCGCGGGTGTGCTGAAAACAAAAGAGGGCTTTATTTTCATATGCTCAATGTCGAAGTCGGGGCTGAAAAAACGGTTGAACAATACCAGACCGCTAACGCCCGATTGGGAAAGTTTCTGGATCATCTGCCCCAGGCTTGAAAAATAATAACTGATCTTGAGAGCGACCGGAATGGAAACGGTTTTCAGGACTTTTTCGATGACGTTGAAATACATGTGCTCCAAATCCTGATGGGATCGACTCAAGTCAGATGGCAGGAAAAACATGTTCAGTTCGACGGCGTCAGCGCCGGCATCCTGAAGCCGGCGGGCAAAAGCGACCCATTCGTGGGAGTAGACGCAATTGATGCTCGCGATCACCGGAATGGACACCGTTTTTTTGGATGCCTTGATGAGATCGATATACCGGTTCAGCTTTTTCCCCTTGAGGTGGAAATCGTAATAATCAAACTGATCCGTATTGATGCCGAGCGATTCGGCTTCTTTCAGGATATCCTCATACTCGAAGACGATCTCCTCTTCGAAAATCGACTTCAAAACAACGGCCCCGGCCCCGGCTTGTTCGATTTTCTGAATTTTTTCGACGCTGTCGGTCAGGCCGGAGCTGCCGACAATAATGGGATTTTGAAGCGGGATGCCCAGATAGGTCGTGCTGAGATTCATGTCTGTTCTCCTTTGCAGCGGCGTTATGATGGCACAAGGGGAAAGGAATCGTGGATCTATACTCAGCCTTCGACTTTCATGATGGTGACCGGCACCGGCCTGTGAAATTCGAAGGTTGCGATTATATTAAAATAGGCGCCTGGGGCTGTATCGTCAATCGTCCCCTCATAAAAGCCGTCGGGTTTCCCGGCATTCGATGGATCCCGACGGCGATCTCGTCACGCTTTCCGAACGGTCAGGTAGGTCCATGCGGCTGCGGCGGCCATGGGCACAGCCCCCAGAAGGATCAGAATCAGGTGGGAGGGCATACTGATCCATTCCATCATCCGGATTCGGTCCTGCCCCATGAACTCCAGGCTTCGGGCATGCCAGTAGCCGTTTTCCAGGACATCCCAGATCTGAAGAATCCCTTCGGGAAACAGGTTGGTCAGAACCATCAGCGCGAGGCCGATGTTCATTCCCCAGAAGGAGAGCTTGACCAGTTTTTCCGGCAGGATCCATTGGGCGTCCGTGAGCACGTGGCGCAACCCCATGACCAAAAGGGCCATGGCCAGCATACCGAACGCCCCCAGAAGGGCGGCATGTCCGTGGTTCAACGTCAGGATGGTGCCGGCCTCGAAATAACTGACCACCGGCATGTTGATCAGGAAGCCGAAGATACCCGCGCCAACGAAGTTCCAGAATCCTACGGCCATGAGAAAATAGAATGCCCATTTGTGATGTATGGTCCTTTGTTCAACGCCTTCGACGGTGGGGGTCCCGGTCAGCTTGACAAAATCCCAGGCATCGAGGGTCAAGAGGGTGAGAGGTACCACCTCAAGAGCAGAGAACATGGCCGCCAGGGCCATGGTGAAATTGGTCTGCCCCGTCCAGTACCAGTGGTGGGCCGTACCGATGATACCTCCCGACAGGAAGAGGATCGCGTCCAGATAGATGATCCGCACCACGGTAATGCGCCTCACGACGCCCATCTGATAGAACGTGAGTGCTACCAGAATCGTGACGAACAACTCGAAAAAACCCTCGACCCATAGATGGATGATCCAGAAACGCCACATGTCAACCACCGTGAAATTATCGGTGGTCCCGAAAAAGAAGGCCGGCAGGTAAAAGATCGGAATGGCGGCGGCCCCCAGCAAAAAAAGTTGGGTGATCTCCCGGCGTTTCGGATCCTTGAGAGCGGGCGCGACACCCCGGTATAGGAGCCAGAGCCAGAAGCTGAAGCCCACCACCAGAATGATCTGCCAGAATCGGCCCAACTCGAGAAATTCCCAGCCCTGGTGCCCGAACCAGGACCAGAGGGAACCAAAAATCTGGCGGAGGCCGAAAAATTCCCCCAGAAGGCTCCCCACAACCAGCACCACCAGTGCCCAGAAGAGGATATGGATCCCGGTCGCGTGACCACGGGGCTCTTCAGGATTCAGGGAGGAGGCCAGCAGAAGGCCGCCTGCCACATAGGCGGTGGCAATCCAGAAGATGGCCAACTGGAGATGCCAGGTCCTCAGAATGTTGCTGGGCAGGAACTGGGCCAGATCAATTCCATAGAAATCTCCGGGTTCGGCTCGATAGTGCGCCAGTGCACCGCCGATCAGGACTTGGGCCAGGAAGAGCAGCGCGACAACGGCAAAATACTTGATGGTGGCCTTCTGGCCGGGAGTCGGTTCGCCGGCGAGAAGCTGGGGGTACCCCCCTTCAGGGCCGCCTTTCCATCCGAGATAGTCGAATTTCCCGAAGGCCACCAGGACCAGCGCCAGTCCGGCCAGCAGCATGATGACGCTAAGGGCGCTCCAGAGCACCGCATCGCCGGTCAAATGATTACCGGCCATGGGGTCGTAAGGAAAATTATTGGTGTAGGAATAGGGTTTGTCGGGCCGATTGGCGACACTGGCCCAGGCCGTCCAGGCAAAAAAGGCCGTTAATCGGCGGATATCTTCGGAATCGCTGATATACCGGGTCGGTAGGCCGATGTTGCCGGTCGGCCGGCTGAAATAATCGGTCCAAAAGGTGATCTGACGTTGAAAGGAGGCGGCTTCGATATCCAGGAAGGTCAGTTGACGGGTTTTGGGATTGTAACGATTCTCCTTGAGGAGAGCAGGAATTGCGGCGTCGATGAGAAGCCGTTGTTCACTGTCAAGTTCGGCCAGGCCGTTGTCGAATTTTTGTCGGGCCAGAACCTCGCCGGCATCCATGGATAATTCATGGAGGTACTGAGCGGAAAAATCCGGCCCCAGGTAAGCGCCGTGCCCCCAGATCGATCCATTTTGCATCAAGCCGTATTTCAGGAAAATTTCTTGCCCCTCTTCAATGTCCTGCCGGGTGAAGATCGTTTGGCCATCGGCACCGATAACCTGTTCGGGAATCGGCGGCGCATGTCGATAGGCCTGGACCGACATGAAGCCCAAAACCGCCATGCCGACGACAAAGACCAGAAAAACGCTGCGGCGCCACCACACCGATAGCGATACGGGATGGGAATGCTGTTCTGCCATGATGGTTTCCTTTCTTGGGTTGACGGTGTTTTTCAGAATGGTCGGGAGAACCCTGACCGCTCTCGCTTATCTATATTGCACGGCGTGTAAGAATCAGGACGATTCAGACGAACTGTCTTCAAAGATTATGTATGGATAACGGAGACATGCGTCGGTTTTGCGGCGTTGACGCAATTTATGAAATTATTTTACCTGACGAAGCCCTTTGCAGGCAAGCAGAATTCTGCTGACCCCATGGCAAATAGCCGTCGGATTGCAGTGAATTTTCGATGCCGTTCCGAGGTGGATTGCGCCGGGTAAAACGGCAGGTCTTGCGGGATAAGGATAAAACGGCATTGTCAGATGTCGGCGCTGTCAATCGTTCAACAAAAGAATCGGCTCAGGGAGATTCTTTTTGTAGGGGCTTTGGTGGGAAAACTGTGGAAATGTATTAAAAAAATCTGTCGATCCAACCACAACGATCAAATCCGGATCGTTGAACTCCGAATTTATCGCTTTCATCCCATATTCTTTTTCACAAGGCATCTCGACTTCCGTCAACAGGACGTACATATGTCCCGATATTCGGCCGGCAACAGGGTAAACGCCGAATTTGACGTCTTTACCGTTCTGTCTCATAAGGTCCGCTATATGCTTGACCTCCGATTGGGCCTGAGCCAGGGCCATGCCGTATCCGGAAACAACAACGACGCGCTTGGTTTTTGTCGTGATGTTTGCCTGTGGAACCGCGGACTGCGAAGGGTCCTGCCGGTCCTTGACAATCCTTTCGGGATGGGGTGGTTGATCCGCCATCAAGTTGTTTGTCAGTGTCCTAATCTCCATCTTGTGCTTACCTTCGCTCTGATTGAACCGGAGGGAGCTTGATTTCGAATATCTTTCGATTACAGTCAGTTCAGATGTAGCTTTCGCAGTAGACGACATTCCTGCCAAAAGATGGGTGTCTGCAAATGTGCCGGTCGTCGCAGTTCAGGCACAACCCTTGGGGCTTGAGCGGACTTTTCAGCCGAAGCTGATCATCCGGATCTTTTTTGCGTTGCAGAATCGGCAGGTTGTCCAATGCCAGGATATCCCGCAGGATCAGATATTCCGAGCGACAATTGCCGGTATAGTATGTTTCGAGCTTTTGAACTGCTTTTGGCATCGATAGGCTCCTTTGAATCAAAACCGGGGTTGATCAGGACGAATCGGAGGCGGTTTTTAAGGTTCCCCTCGAGGCGTCCCCCGGGATGTCTCCGTTGCATTCAACGATAACAGGATCAGTTTTACATCACCTCGGGATGTGTCGCTTCTGAATAAAGATGCCTCAAGGCGTTTTCGAACAACGGCGGCTGGGGTGTCGATCTCAATTTTTCGGTAATTTTCCGAACATCCATACTGATTTTATCTGAGTAATCATTGTCGATGTTTCTCAATATTCGGGTCAAGGCCTCGCCGGCCAGAATTCTGACATCGTAGTAGATGTTGTCGTCGGCAAGTATCGTCATGACCTGAGAAATCAGTTCATCGGACGGATTTTGAATCTCTCCGATACGCTTCAGAGCTTCCTCGCGAAGTCGCCAGTTCCCCTTGTACCGCAGTATGCGCACCAGACCGGGCTGACATTCGCTCAGGGTGCCGTTATCTCCGAGTTCCTCGAAGAGATCCAGAACTGTTCCCCAATCGGTAAGGTTTCCAAAGGGGTCTTGCTTCATCGGGTTGCTCCTTTCTGAATTATACTGTTCTAACCGATTTTGATGGATAAGCTTATCGAAGCACCCAGAAAATTTGATTCCGCGAGCTTATTCATTGGTATATTCCAAATATTTATCGACTTGCATTTGCGTCAGCTTGCGAATTCGTCGTGTTTTTTGGGGGTCGACGATATCTCGAGGCCCAAACAAGCGTCGTTCAAGTCGCTTGATTTTCCCTTCAGGTGTGACGACCAGAAAATCGTCATTTCCGTCGTCGTCAAGCACGACAAAATATTTTCCGGAAGCTTTGTTCTTCACGAGTTCCACAGCGAATAACTCCGAGGACGAGGGGTTCATTTTATCGGCGCATCAACAGAAATGCGCAACATCTTATTCTTGGGAGGGAAGCAAATGCGATGCCAATCGGTGTGGCTAACTATAACTGACGGATATGACGATCAGATTGGAGAGCTCGAAACGGGATTGAAAAACGACAAAGGCAAAAACCGCCCGCTAAAAACCTGAAAACGGTCGCAACCTATTTAAATCATAACATATTTAATAAATGGGCGTTTTCGCCCGACTCGGGCGATTCAGGCACTCACGGTGTGGACATCTTCCGAAACAGGGCCCTTCGAGATATTCCCAACAGGCTCGCGGCCTGGGTTCGATTGCCGCCGGCCTGTCGCAGGGCTTTTAGAATCAGGGATTTTTCCAACTGCCGGACGGCTTGACGAAGATTCAATTCCGTTAAGGGCGAGACAGTATTGACATTCGGATCGGGTGACAGGAATTCAAGTGTCCCGAGTGTGACGTACCGCTGCAACACATTGCGCAGTTCACGGACGTTGCCGGGCCAATCATACTCGGTAAGAATATCCATCACGCTGCCGGGGACTCTGGTGATGCCGGAAGTGGGTTTCATTTTACGCAGGAAGTGTTCCACCAGTAGCGGAATATCCTGTTTTCGGGTGCGCAGCGGAGGTAACTGAATCTGAATCACTTGAATGCGATAGAAAAAATCGCTGCGCATTTTCCCATCCTGAACCCTTTCGCTCAAAGCGGTATTGGACGCCGATATCATGCGAAAGTCGGCCGCAGCACATTCTATTCCGCCGACGGGGCGATACCCCCCGCCTTCGATGGCTCTGAGCAATTTTGCCTGCATATTGACGGTCAACTCGCCGATCTCATCCAGAAACAGGGTCCCGCCGTCGGCTAGGTCCAGGTAGCCTGGCGCATCCGCATGGGCGCTGGAAAACGCACCCTTGCGATGACCGAAAAATTCTCGTTCGAACAGGGATTCCTGAACGGCGCCGCAATTGACCGCCACAAAGGTGTTCTTTTTTCGGGCACTGTGGTCGTGGATGGCATGGGCGACCAGTTCCTTGCCGGAACCGGATTCGCCGAATATGGCCACGCTTGCATCCGTGGTCGCCGCCTTCAGAATCAGTTCGTAAACCTCCTGCATAGCCGGAGACCGGCCGAGAATTTCCCCAAGCCGATACCGCTCCTTTAAGGATGACCGCAAAACGCGATTTTCGTCGTGCAGCAAATCCGCCCTGCGCTGCGCGGCGAGCTGCTGCTCTTTGATTTCAGTAACATCCTTGAAGGTCGACAGCAGCGCCGGGCGGCCTTTATACGAAATCGAACTGTGGCAAACCTGGATCCAAAGCACCTTTCCCGATCGGATCAGCCGGTGAATCGCCTCAACCTTGGTCGCGATGACATCAGCGGTTACGATGTCATAGAGCCGGGCAATCTCATCCGCGTTTCCTGCGGGAGGCGTGTGAACCCATCCGTTCACCATCTCTGCAGCCGAAGTCACATCGAAAATTTTACAGAATGCCGGATTGACGTAACAGAATCGAGAATTTTGTACGAGCGTAACGCCTTCTTCGACCTGTTCGGTCAATACGCGATAGCGCTCTTCACTCTCCTTGAGCGCTTCTTCGGCGCGCTTGAGCCACAGAACTCTGCTCAATCGCTCACTGATAGCCCTCAGCAGGCGATCTTCCTCCTCGAGAAAAGCGACGTCGTCGCCTCCCGGCGGCGGCGCCGTGTAGCAAACCTCCACTTCGCCGACACGGCATCCGTTTAACTCGATGCAGGCGTTCTGGCGCCATCGGGTAGGTATGAAATGTCTCGAGGTATACTCCTGCCCGTCGATCCGGATCCGTGCGCAGGCGTTTTCAGGATACTGCCAGGCGGCCGGAATCAGGTCGACGGCGCGCTGCATGATCCATGACAATGAAACATCCTGATTCTCAAATAGGTTGGAAATGCCGTAGAGACAGTTCAGCTCTTTGATCCGCTCGGTAAGAGCGTTCGGTGCGGCGGAAACCGGCAAGGGGTGATAAGGTTTCCCGAGGCCCGGGCTTTCCTGTGGTTTCGCGTCTGAAATTAAAGCGGCGTTCTGGGTATAGGATTTCATAATGATGTATGGTGATGCCAGAATCATTGACGGAGGCGTTTCGTGAATTTTTGAACGCAACCGTTGAATGATCCAAGTATTTCATTGAGCACCAATGCTTGTAAAGCAAAAAAGGGGCCCCGTCGTTATTCTACGGCGGGCGCCGGAGGATAACGACGGGGGGCGAAGGGGAGAAGTGCCGCTGCTTGCGGGAGGTCGACGCCGGCGGCATATCGAAACGATAAGGCTTCTATCTGAAGATGATATCTACGTTCAGATCGTTGGCGATACGGTCCAACCCCCGATCGATGGTATCGAGGGTGACGCTATCCGGCACCTGAACGACAATTTCCATGCTGTAGATGTCGGCACCGCTTTCGGGAGAAGGACGGACCGAGGCGGCAAGGTTTTCGATATTCACCCGATGATCTGCCAGAAAACGGCTGATCCTGTAAACGATTCCGGACTGGTCCAGTCCCTCGACGTGCACCTTTCGCAAGGTCCCTGTCGGCGGAATCCGGGGTGGTCTTTTTGGAAGAACCCTGAGGAACGCTGAAATGTTCTTCTCCCGCTCCAGCCGGCGACAGGCCATATGGAGCGTCTGTTCGAGTTCGTCGCCCTGGCCTGTAAACAGCAGAATCAATGTGAATTCGTCTGCCAGACGGGTCATGGTGGTATTTTCCAGGGTGCATCCAGTCTCAAAAATCACTTCGGTCACGTCGGCCACGATCCCCGGGCGGTCTGTGCCGAAGGCTGTCATGATAAAACGTTTTTCCATTCGTCCTCCATGTCGATATCGCAGTTTTCCTATCCGCAGAGGCAGGGCTTTCGGGCCGCCGTGGCCTCGTCCAGCCGACGGACTTTGGGGGCCGTGGGCGCTTCTCGCAGCAGTTCCGGGGTTTCCACAGCCTCCTTAATGATGATCTTGAAGGTCTCGATGAACTGGTCGAGGTTTTCTTTGGGCTCCGTTTCCGTCGGCTCGATCATAATGGCGCCGTGAACCACCAGGGGAAAATAGATAGTGGGGGGATGAAAGCCGTAGTCCATGAGGCGTTTGGCCATATCCAGGGTGGTGATCTTGAAATCCTCCTGATTTTTGTCGGTGAAGACGCATTCGTGCATGCAGGGTCGGTCATAGGGTAGATGAAGGACGTCCTTGAGCCGTTCCTTGATATAGTTGGCGCTCAGAACTGCATGTTGACTGGCGGTTTTGAGGTGTCTGCCCATGCTCAGAATGTAGCTGTATGCGCGGATCAGGATGCCGAAATTACCGTGGAAGGCGTGAATCTTTCCGATGCTGTCGGGACGGTTGTATTGGAGGGCGTAGGCGTCTCCGTTTTTAGTCACCCGGGGAACGGGCAGAAATGGTTCCAGGTGCTTTCGGACGCACACCGGACCAGCGCCGGGTCCTCCCCCGCCGTGTGGAGTCGAGAAGGTTTTGTGCAGGTTGAGGTGGATGGCGTCGATGCCGATTTCACCCATCTTAACGATGCCCATGACGGCGTTCATATTGGCACCGTCGCCGTATACGAGGCCGCCTTTGCGGTGGACGACCTCGGCCACCTTCCGGATGTTTTGCTCGAAGAGGCCCAACGTGTTGGGGTTGGTGACCATGATGCCGGCCGTCTCTTCGTCCATAAGTGCTTCAACCGCCTCAACGGAGAGGACGCCGTCGTCACCCGATGTCACGGGAACGGGGGCGTATCCGCAAAGGGCGGCGGAGGCTGGGTTGGTGCCGTGGGCTGTATCAGGGATCAGGATCCTGGTCCGCTTTTCCCCTTTGCTTTTGTGGTAGGCGTAGAAGAGGAGCATGGCGGTCAACTCTCCGTGTGCGCCGGCGGCGGGCTGTAATGTCGTTGCATCCATCCCGGTGATTTCACACAAAAACCGTTCCAGTTCGTACATGATCCGAAGGGTGCCCTGGGCCAGGTCCGGCGGCAGCATGGGGTGCGCGCCGGCAAACCCCGGGAGGGCGGCGATCTTCTCGTGGATCTTGGGATTGTATTTCATGGTGCAAGACCCCAGAGGATACATGCCGGTGTCTACGCCGAAATTCCATTGGGACAGCCGGGTGAAATGCCGGACGACGTCTACTTCGGAGAGGTCGGGAAAATCCGGTCCCTCTCCCGCAAATTCGGCGTCCAACGGTGTCGTCTCCACATCGGATTCGGGGATTGAAATGCCGCAGCGGCCTTGCCGGCTCTTTTCCCACAGCAGAGGTTCGTTCATTATCAGGCCGGTGGTGCCCGGGCTTTCGGTCATGATGTCACCTCCTTTACCAGTGTGTCCATATCGGCTTTGCTGTGGGTCTCGGTGGCGCACAGAAGATAATGGTCGGTCAACTCCGGGTAGTGGCATTCGAGGGGGATGCCTGCAACGATCTTCTTGCCGACCAGTTTTTGTTATGTGGATTCAAATCCCTTCGGAAACTCAACGACGAACGCGT
>NZ_JBFXGG010000058.1:0-10626 GCF_050178255.1 Desulfococcus sp.
TTGTCGATGACGGCCTGGAGGTGATCCGGCTCGCACCGGCGGAGGGTCACGTCCCCCCGGGTCAGGGCCGCCGCCGCCATGAAGGTCCCGGCCTCGATGCGATCGGGGATGATGGTGACCTCGGCGGGATGCAGTTGGGGGACGCCGTGGATGGTGATGACCGACGAACCGGCGCCTCGAACGTCCGCCCCCATCCGGTTGAGGACGTCGGCCAGGGCGATGATTTCCGGCTCCCGGGCCACGTTCCGAAGCACCGTCGTGCCTTCGGCCAGCACCGCCGCCATCATCAGGTTCTCGGTTCCCGTCACCGTGGGCATGTCGAAATAGATGTCGTCCCCCACCAGCCGGTCGGCCGATGCTTCGACATAACCGTGCTCGAGGGTGATGACGGCCCCCAGCCGGGCCAGCCCCTTCAGGTGAAGGTTGATGGGCCGGGCACCGATGGCGCATCCCCCGGGAAGGGAGACCCTCGCCTTTTTGACCCGCGCCAGCAACGGACCGAGGACCAGGATGGAGGCCCGCATTTTCCGCACCAGGTCATAGGGGGCCTCGGACTTGCACAGCCCGTCGGCCCGGATGTAGACCGTATCCCCGTCGGTCTCCACGTCGGCACAAAGATAGGCAAGCAACGCCTTGATGCTCTCCACGTCCTTCAGCCCGGGAACGTTGTGATAGGTGTTCCGCCCCTCGGTGAGCAGGGAGGCGGTCAGAATCGGCAAGGCGGCGTTTTTGGCGCCGCTGATCACCACCTCTCCTTTGAGGGGATGCCCTCCCTCCACAATAATCTTGTCCATGGTCCGTCTTCTCTTTTCCTGTGATCCTGATCAAGCAAAAAAAAGCGCTTCTCCGCGGAAGTCTCGGGAGAGAGCGCTTTTTAATGCTGCTGCCGTTATATCGATGTCGGGATTCCGGCCGACGCAGGCCTCAGTGGTGACCCTCGTCGTCCCCGTGCCCCGCGCCCTTGCCCTGGGCCGTATCGATGGCGGCCTTGAGGATGCAGTAGGTCAATCCCAGTCCGATGATCGTCAGTGCGTACCAGAGACCGCCCATGAAGACGAGATGGCCTCCGTCCCAAATCCACTCAAAAAATCCTGGAAACATATCTTCCTCCTAAGGGGTCAGGAATTCAGTTCTTTTTCCTGGGGAAAGACCGGCAGGTATCGATACGAGAGCGCCACCAGAATGACGCCGTAGGCCACCGGCAGGATCGTCGTCGCCACCTCTTGCCAGCTCGGGTAGTACATGGCCCATGTATCGAAAGGCATTACCGGCATCGCCATCACCTGAAGCACCATCACCCATCGGTTGACGCTGACGCCGATGACGCCGCAGATCACCGCCGTCACCAGGAGGAAGGAACTCTTGCGACCCTTTCTGGTAACGAGGATCAGGGCGGGAACGATGCCGCCGATCACGATCTCGAGCACCAGAATCCAGATGCCGTAGACCGGGTTGTTGCTGTAGAAGTCCATCAGGGTGAAGCCGGCTTCCGGGGCGGTCACCCAGGCCCAGTAGAGGGTATCGGCGATCTTGGCGATGATGTAGGTCAGAATCATCCACCCCGAGATCTTGGCCAGGAGGTCCACGCACTTGTCACCCACAAGCCGCTTGCCCGTCACCTTCTCGATGAGCCTGGTGAGCATCAGGGTGAAGCACGGCCCGTAGGCGGCCGCCGACCACGTAAAGAGGAAGAAGGTCCACGGCCAGATGAAAGCGCCTTCGCGGAAACCGAAGGGGCGGCCGAAGAGCACGCCGGATACGCCGCCCAAGGAGCCCTGGTGAAAGAAGGAGAGGAAGGCGCCGGTGGCGGCGAAGACCGCCATGACCTCGTGCATGTTGTGGGCCAGGTTGTGGAAGAAGGGCACCTTGTTCAGCTGCCGGTTTTCAAGGACGAGGGGCAGGTACTCGATGCTGAGGACGGCAAAGTAGCAGCTCAGGCAGAAGGCCACCTCCGTCAGCATGGAATGCACGTTGGCGTGCCAGAAAATGAACCATCCCCTCAGGGGCTGGCCGATGTCGATGGCAAGGATCAGCAGGGCCGAACTATAGCAGATGAAGCCGATGAGCACGGCGTAGTTGATGATGTTCTTCAGTTCATCCTTGCCGACGATGTATCTCAAAAAGCCGGTGAAGAAAGCGCCGCCGCCCAGGGCGATGACCGCCAGATCCGCCCAGATCCATAGGGCGAACCCGTAATAATCGTTCATGTTGGTCTGGTTTAACCCCTTCAGCCAGCACAGCAGCATGGCATAAACGCCCCATAGAAGGACAGCGCCCACTATGCCGATAAACAAGGCAAACTTCCCCAAAGAACAGCGCTTGACACCCTGGGGGATCAATGCAGAATCCATAAGCTGTACTCCTCATCATGTGCAGTTTCTGTTGTCATTGCTTACCTCGAACAGCCCGAAACCGTCCGTCAGTGTTTGGCGCCGATCGTCCCTTCGCCCTTGAGGTAATTGTCTCCGGCCCGCCTTACCCACTCGCGATCCGACAGGTAATAGACCTTGGGATTGGTCCCCAGTCTCTCCAACAGACGAAACGCATTGGGTGCCTGGGGTCGACCGCTGTGAGCGTTGTCCGGCTTCACCAGCTGGTGCACCTTGTGCTCGGGGTTGTTCAGGTCGCCGAAGGTGATGGCGCCGACAGGACAGGCCTGGGTGCAGGAGGTCTGGTATTCCGCCTCTTCGAGATCCCGACGGCCTTCCAGGTGTGCCTTGTCCATGGCACGCTGGTACCGATGGAAACAGAAGCTGCACTTTTCCACGATGCCCCGCATCCGGACCGACACGTCCGGGCTGAGCATCTCTTCCATACCCGCGGGCCAAACCGGATCCCACCAGTTGAAATAACGGGCATGGTAGGGGCAGGCCGCCATGCAGTACCGACACCCGAAGCATCGGGTATAGATCTGGCTGACGATGCCGGTCTCGTTGCTGTAGTCGGTGGCCGTCGCCGGACAGACCGATACGCAGGGGGAATGGCCGTTGTGACCCTCGCAGTGCATGCACGGCCTGGGCAGATAGCAGATATCGTGATCCGGAAAGGGCTTGCCGTTGGTCAGCCGGTAGACCTTCATCCAGGTAATGCTGTCCCGCTTGTTCGTCTCGTCCTTCTTGAACGGCACATTGTTCTCCGCCATGCACGCCACCATGCAGGACCCGCACCCGGTGCACTTGTCCAGGTCTATGACCATTCCGTACTTCTTGGGTTGACTCTGTCCTCGTGATTTATTCATCAGAACCTCATCATCAAATTTCAGTTGCCAGGTATCGGCGCCCGCTCCCGCAAGGCCGGATGCCGCGGTCCTGGAGCGGATCGCCGATCACTGATCTCAGGCTATGGTCAAGTTGGCCCTGATCCCCCATGCCGCATTCAGGCCGGTGACAGGGTCCTCCACGGGACCGATGAGTTCGTTCACGTTGATCCCTTTTCCCCCGACATATTCGTCGAATTCCGCATGACCGAGCCCCCTGGGCATGGCCACGACGTCGGGGATGATGCCGTCGGACAGGTGGACGCGAACCTTTACCGTCCCCTTGGGGGTGGAGAGATGGGCGAAAACCCCTTCCTCGAGTCCGCACTTCCCGCCGGTCTTGGTGTTGACCTCGACAAAGATGTCGGTTCCCTTGAGAACGGTGTCGTCGACGGTTTTGATCGCAAAGGGCGAGGAGACCGCCGGACCCGCCGCCAGACGCATGGAATCATAGGGAATCAAGGTCAGCGGATATTCTTCCGGTTTTCCCTCGATGGCGACGGCGGGCACTGCCTTGCCGTCGTTGGCACAGGCGTCGGACATGAACGCGAACTTCCCGGAGGGCGTCCGGAATGCATCCTGCCAGGCCGGAGGCCGGTAGGCGGTGTTGCGGATAAAGCCGTTGTCCAGCAACGGTTGCCAGTTCTTTCCAAGGGTCTGCTCCAGGCATGCCTGGTAGCTCTCCCAGGGAAAGGCGTCGGCGACGGCGCCGCCGAGGGATTTAGCCAGCATGAGCAGAACGTCGCCGGTGTGGCGGGTGTCGCGGCGAGGCGAGACCACCGGACGACAGAGACCGATCATGGGCGTGTTCATCCCGGCCGGAGCCGGAACGTCTTCATACCGTTCCAGGTGACCGTGGTTCGGCAGGATCAGATCGGCCATCATCGCGGTGTCGTCCATGTTGGAAGCGAAACTGACAATGAGGGGAATTCTGGAAAAGGCCGCCTTGACCGCCTGGGTGTCGGGCAGGGTATAACACGGATTGGCGCCGGAAACGAAAAGCACCTCCACGGGAATGTCCTGGGCGGTGTTGACGACCTCGGCCAGACGGGTCGGGAGATATTTCGCCAGGGGATAACGATCGGTGCCCGCACCGTCGGTCCGCAGGGCGGCGAGGCCCTTTTCGGCAGCGGCGTCCAGTTTGGGTTCAGGCCAATTGACGTAATCCGGCAGGGGAACGGCCCATACGCCGCCCTTCCGATGAATGCCGCCCACCAGGGCGTTGAGCGCATGGACCGCCATGAACTCATGGAGGGGGCTCGGGGTGTCGCCCCGGCCCCGGCCGCAGATGGCCAGCGGGCTCTTGGCTTTGGCGAAGGCCCGGGCCGTCTCGACGACGACGTCGGGATCCACGCGGGTGAGGCGCGCCACCGCATTGGGAGCGTAATGCTTCAGGACCACCGTCTTGAAGCCGTCGTGCTTTTTGCCGTCCTTGCCGACCCAGTCCTCGAAGCCGAAGCTGTATTTTTCGACGAAATCCTTCTTGTAAAGGTTTTCCTTGATGATGACGTGGGCGATGCCCAAGGCCAGGATGCCTTCGGTGCCGACCTCGATGGGGATCCAGCGGTCGGCGCAGGCCGCGGAGTTGGAGAGACGCGGCTCCACCTGAACGACCACGGCCTTATTGTCATTCCAGGCGGTCCGGGCCTGGAACATGCGGACGGAGGATCCCCAGCCGTCCAGAATGCCGCTGCCGAAGCTGAGAAGGTAATCGGCGTTTTCGAGGTCGAAACCGATGGCGGCGTCGACCCCCTGCATCAATTTGAGGACGATCTCGTAGGTGTCCTCGAAGCCGGGGGCGCGCATGAAATTGGGGGAACCGTAGACTTTCAGGAAGCGTTTGAAGAGTTCGGGCACCGTGCCGCGGTCGCTGCCCGTGATGCAGGCGAGGGTCTGGGGACGGCCCTTTTCCCGCAACTCATCGAGTTTTGAGGCGATCTCGGAGACGGCGTCGTCCCAGGAGATCCGCCGCCATTTGCCCTCGCCCCGCTCGCCCACGCGCTTCAGGGGGGAGGCGACCGCCGTGGGGCCGTAAAGCGCCTGGAGCCCCGAAAGACAGTGAACGCAAGCCTTTCCGTCACTGCCGGGATATCCCTTCATGCCCTCTATCTTCACCGCCCGATCGTCGACCTTCCGGACGGAAATCCCGCATCCCCCCGGACAGAGGGTACTGACGGAATTGACATAATTCACTTCACCGTCCTGCGGTACCGGCGTCCAAGGCCACATCTGCGTCCAGATCGAAAGATCGTCCGTCAGTTTCCAGGGCAAAGGTGAGAGCGCCGTCCCCGCCGCCGCGCCGATCCCCAGAGACAAGAAACTTCTTCTGTCTATTTTCATAACGTTACCCCTTAAACCCGATTTTATTTATGACACACGAAGCAGGCGCCCTTACCGGTCTGAACGCTGTTCTGCTCTACCCCGAGTTTGACGTGGCACTCGGAGCAGTCATCCATTTTCATCCGGTCCCAAGTGTTCGTCTTGAATCCCGCGATATTCTCGCCCCAGATGTCCCGGCTGTATCCGGTGATCCGGTTCTCCTCGTACACTTTCAGGGTGGTGGAATTGCCGATATCGCCGTGGCAGGTTTTACAGTCCATACCCGCGGACTTGACATGAGCCGCATGGGAGAAGAAGACACAGTCGGGCTGCCTGGAGTAGACCTGCCAGGGGACCTCCCGACCCGGGACGACATACGCGTTGACGAAGACGGCTTCGTCTTCGGTTTCTCCCTGGACGCTTTCGTGGCAGTCGATGCACTGCGCGAGTTTCGGAACGCCGGCATAGCTGCCGTCTTCCCTGAAAAAGTGGCAGGACTCGCAGCCCTCGCCCACCAGTTCGTTGTGCAGCTTGTGGTTGAAATCAAAAGGCTGGCGTTTCTGGGAGTAAAGAAGTTTCGGGAAAATGACCCACCCCACAATCAGGCTTGCGACCAATCCGACGATAAAAAAAAGGAGCGCGAACCCGCCTCCGTCGGAAACCGCTTTTGCTTTTTCCTCTAATGCACTCATGAACACTCCATCACGCTGTGGTTAACGATTTAACTACATCCCCGACATCGGGCCCCCGACAAAAAACAGCACCGGATCAAAGGCACAAATGGAATGAATCCCAGAGCCTCTCTACCCACTGAGGGCGCTTTTGTCAAGGAGAAATCATTGCGAACCGTAGCTGTGCAGGCCCGGCAGAAGGTTTACGCCGAAGTAGGTGAACAGCACGGCCATGAATCCGAGAATCGAGATATAGGCGATTTTCCGCCCCCGCCATCCCCGCATGAGCCGGGCATGAAGCAGGGTGGCATAGACAAACCAGGTGATGAGCGACCAGGTCTCCTTGGGATCCCACCCCCAATACCGCCCCCAGGCCGAATTGGCCCAGACGGCGCCGGTAATGATGCCGACGGAGAGGAAGAGAAACCCGAACTGCACCATCTTGTGGGTCAGGTCGTCCAGGACGTCCGGATCGGGAAACCGGTCGAGGATGAGGCTCGACGCCCCGCCGGAACGCGCCTTGATCACG
The DNA here is from genome assembly GCF_050178255.1 of Desulfococcus sp. Lineage (NCBI taxonomy): Bacteria > Pseudomonadati > Thermodesulfobacteriota > Desulfobacteria > Desulfobacterales > Desulfococcaceae > Desulfococcus > Desulfococcus sp. Next base: position 6,776 of record NZ_JBFXGG010000058.1, read on the forward strand.
AACATCAGACTGATGCCGAAGGCCACGGCGAATCCCGCATATCCCAGAAAACAGGTGATGACGTGGGCAATGAGCCAGTTGCTCTTGAGGGCCGGGATAAGCGGCTGGATCCGGTCGCTGATGTTGGGGGAAAGGGAGGCGTAAGCCATGGCCAGAAAGGCGATGGGCATGACGAACGCGCCGATGACGCGATTCCCGTATCGATATTCCACGAACAGATACAGAGCCGCGATGGCCCAGGCGAAGAAGACCAGGGACTCGTAGAGATTCGACAGGGGGGCGTGCCCGTAGCCGAGTTGATAGCTTTCCACCCATCGCAGCAGAACGCCGCCGATGTTGCCGGCAATTCCGACAGCCGCCGTCCATGCGGCGATTTTCCCGGGGGTCGTCTTTCTGAAAATGAGGGCCACGACATACAGAAGCGCCGAAAGGCCGTACACAAACGTCACGACGGACAATAGGGTTGAACTGTTCATAACGCTATCCTTGCCGCCCCGAGGGGCGCAGTTGAGGTTTCATTTTTCCGCCGGCGGCAGCGCGGCTTCGAATGGTCCCGACAACAGGGGTATCCGCAGCGGCTATCGGCCGGCTTCAAGCTTCTCGAGACGCCCGGAGATCTTCCGGACGCTCTCCGCCACGGCGCCGGGGTTCTTGTTGGCGGTGCCGGAGACGGTCACCGCGGCCCCGGCTCCCCGACGGGTCACATCGATGCAGATGCGCTGATGGGACATGAAGAAGGTCACGATACACCCCAGGATCATCAGGATAAAACCGGCATAAACCAGCGGCACCCCGGGGTCCCGGGTGACCTGAAGGCCGGTGTAGTATCGCTCGCCCACGGGCTCGGTCACCGAAAAGACGAAACGGCCGTCCTTTCGCATCTTGTCGAAACGGGAAAACCGCACCGGCAGATGGATCTCGACAGGCTCCCCCCCGGGGGGCTCGAGTTCGCCCACGAGGGTCTCGCCCAGATCCCGTTGTCCCATGAAGAGGTAGGACGGCAGGAACGCCTTGGCCGTGAAGACGCCGCCCCCCTCGGGGAGGGTGAGGGGCTTGTCGAGAAAGACCTTTTCCGTATAGACCATCCCCGAAGCCTTGCTGGTGATGGAGACGTCGATCCCCTTTTCGGCGACCGCACCGAGATCGGCGGGCATCTTGCCGTAGCTCGACTGGAAGATGTTGATGCCGCGGTACCGGAGCGGATCATTGACGATGATCTCCTTTTCGAGAACCGGCTTACCCTCTTCCAGGATGGCCAGGCGTGAACGGTATTCCCTGGGGGCCCCCGTTTCATAGAAGGAGACCTGGAAGTCATCGCACCGGATGGCGAAATCGAGGGGCTGCTCCCTGTCGCCGCTCCGAAGGTGAACCGCCTGGACGCTTTCGCCCTCGGGGATGGTGACGAAACCGTCGAAGCCGAAAATGGAACCGACCAGGCCGCCGATCAGCAGAAAGACGACGCTGAGGTGCACGATGTAGACCCCAAGCCGGGTCCAGCGCCCCTTTTCGGCGAAGATGCGAAACCCGCCGTCCGCGGCTTCGGTCCGGCTATAGGTGAAGGCCCGGGCGGCAACCTCGGCATAGCGCTCCCTGAGACGCTCCGGAGGGGGGGTCACGGTAAACACGGCCTTGTGCCGGGGGTTCCGGAACATGGCGGAACGGAAGACGGGGGTCTTGACGAAAACCGTCTTCCAGAGGGTGGAAAGGCGATCGATGGAGCAGGCGACGATATTGGCGGTGAGCAGCACCAGGAGCAGCTGAAACCACCAGGAATGGTACATGTCGAAGATATCGAGCACGTAGAAGAGCCGGTAAAGGAACTCCCCGTAGGCGCGAACGTAGTCCTGGGGGGCGGCGTTCTGGGGGACCAGCGTGCCGATGATGGAGGTGGCCGCAAGACTCAAAAGCAGGGCCACCGTGAGGCGGATGGATATCAGAAACCCCCAGACGGGGTTGGATGCGCGAGAGGCATCGCCTTCACGTTTCATGTTGGACGTCCTTTCTGTGCAGTGAAGTTAAACGCGTATCCATAACAAAAGCGCGGGATGGAATCAAGAAAGGACTTTCAAACGGGACATGGCCCGGCGCATGGGTAAACCTCGGTTTTGAGACGGATGCCGGAAGCGGCATCGGGAGCAAATCAGAAAGCGGATGCATCGCCTTTTGCAGGGGCGGGATTTATCGACGTCCGGTTCGATGCATCGGCAGGCGGGGTGTCGACACATGACCCGATGCCTTCCGTTGCCGGCAAACCGTCGATGCCGACGGTTTCGGAGACAGCATTGCCGGTCGTGAATGCTTCGGGCGGAAACCGGTTGCATGCCGGCAGGAGCCGCACAAGGGCCTTCATCCATACGTCGGCCATTTTAGCGTAGCCGATATTCGTGGGATGCAGATCATCCCACATATCCACGGCATAATCGAGAGCGCCTTCCTGGTCCACAAGGACGATTTTGTCTCCGGCGATGATTCTCGACGCCGCCATGCGCTGGACGTTGTTGTTGAAGACGGTGGTGTCCGGGTGGTAGGTTTTACGGTTGATGATGCGCGCAGCCACCACGATCAGGTCCGTGTCGTTGTCGAACTCGTATCGATCGATCTCATCGAATATCCGCTCCACGTCGCCTTCATTCGCCGTCAGGGAATTTGTTCCGATATGCAGGAGCACGATCTCCGCCGGGTGCGCCGTGAGCCAATCGTAGATGCCGGCGGCCGCCTCCTCGTCCTTGATGCCGGGAAGCCCCTGGTGCTGAACGTCAAAAGGCGGGGAGACATGACCCCCGGTGTTTTTCTCTCCCACAAAGTCGACATCATAACCGGCACGCCGCAATGACCGATACAGGGGGGCTCTGTACCCGGTGCTCAGGTTCGCGTCCCTGATCTCGCCGACGCCGTAGGTGATGGAATCGCCGAGGGGCATGATCGGCACCGGTCGTGAACAGTCGCGGACGACGAGCAGCGCCGTCGCCGGGTTCGACCACCCGCCCTTATCGTTCCGGATCCGGAAAAAAATGGTGTGCACGCCTGAAGAGAGAGAATCGATATCGAAAGCGGATTGACGGGAGATGATCCCGTCCAGGTCGGAACGCCACTCATAGGCTGTCGGCACGTTCCCGGTGTCGATGCTCGACCCCTGAAATCGTATGCACTGATTCGGCTCGGCCGCCGGGGGATCGATGCGTTCGATTTTCGCAACGGGCGCCGTGTCGGTAAACCCCGCAAACCGGAATCTGACCGCATCGGCGCAGGTGCTGTAATTTTGGGCTTCCCCGGGAGCGGCGATCAGGGTGACGTCATATCGCTCTCCTCCGGCGAAAGGATAGACGCCGATCCGGTTCCATCGGCCGCCGTTGACCTGCTGGTCGATGCTGACACGCTCCCGGCCCATCAAATATTCAATGCTGAGGGGAACGGCGGAGCTTCTGGAGGCGTGAGAGCTCCACCACATCGAAAGCTCATAGACGCCCGTAATCAAAGGCGTAAAGGTCCATGTGTAAGTGCTGCCGTTGCAGCTCCACCGGGATGGGGTGCCCGTCTCGTCAGGGTCGTAGGCGTCGGTTGCCGTCGATTTGGGCCACGAACCGGTGAAAGCGGTCTCCGGGGCGTCGTTATCGATGATGATCTCCGTCACACCGGCGATAGAGCCTAAAAACAGCACCAGCAGAAGGCATGGAAAGCCAACCGGAATCCTGGAACGCTTCAGGGGCATGCGGCGATTGTTTTTCATCGATCAGAACCGAACGGGCAGAGAAAACAGGATGCTCTCTTCAGTCTCCAAGGGATCAAGGCTATAAGCCTGAAGAGAGCTCCTGCGACGAACATAGCAATTATCCCCCTTCAGTCTTCAGCCT
>NZ_JBFXGG010000058.1:10726-20578 GCF_050178255.1 Desulfococcus sp.
TACACCCGCTATCCGGTCACCCTGATGAAAGCTGAAACTGAATTACAGGTGAAAATCTTCCATTTTTTACAGTTGATGGGCCTTCCATGTCAATAAAAATGGCGGCATCACCCCCCGACAGGGCCGAACGCGGGACACTCCGGTCGTGATCTTTGAATCAAAGGACGAAAAAGTCGCTTGTTGACGATTTTGCCGCAACATATGCCGATTTCCATCGTGACCGACAACAATATCATGTGGTTAACATCATGAATTCTGCCATGTTACGAAACCATCTAAATCTTGACAACCGTGCCAACATAGGCATTATTAGGCTGTCTTATCGCCCGTCGACCAATGACCGGGCGGCGGTACGCCATGTTCAACCCCACCAAACAGGGAGCTGTGTCACGAATGATCGAGGTGAAACATCTGAGCAAGTTTTTCGGACCCCATAAGGCGGTGGACCGCATCGCCTTCACGGTTCAAAAGGGAGAAATCCTGGGGTTTCTCGGCCCCAACGGCGCCGGGAAATCGACCACCATGCGGATGATCACCGGCTTCGTTCCCCCGTCCGGCGGCACCGCCGTGATCGGGGGGCACGACATCCTCCGGGAGCCCGTAGCGGCCCGAAAAAAAATCGGTTATCTCCCGGAGAACGCCCCGGTGTATCCCGACATGACCGTGTACGCCTATCTCGACTTCTGCGCCCAGATCCGCGGATTTTCGGGAAGCGACAGGAAACGGCGCGTCACGGAGACCATCGAGAAGTGCTTCCTTTCAGGCGTCGAACACCAGACCGTCAGCACGCTGTCCAAAGGGTTCAAACAGCGGGTCTGTTTCGCCCAGAGCATTCTCCACGACCCCGAATACCTGATCCTGGACGAACCCACCGACGGGCTGGATCCGAACCAGAAGCACGAGGTCAGGCTCATGATCCGCAAGATGAGCGCCGAGAAGGCCATCATCCTCTCCACCCACATTCTGGACGAGGTGGAGGCCGTCTGCAGCCGGGCCGTCATCATCACCAAAGGCGCCATCGTGGCGGACGACACCCCCGAGAACCTGAAGGCCCGCTCCACGATTCACGGCGCCATCTCCGTCACCCTCGCCGACGCCGATGCCGACGCCTTCATCGCCTGCGCCCGGAGCGTTCCCGGCATCCGGGAGGTCGCGGTGATCGAGCGCACCGATGGGGCGCTCAAGGCCCGGATATACCCGGAGTCGGCGGACCCTCTGGCGGCGGAGCATCTCATGACGGCCCTTTCGGCGAAGCGTTTCGAGGTCAAGTCCCTCTTCGTCGAACAAGGGCGGCTGGACGAGGTCTTCCGCGCCGTCACGACCTCCTGAGCGACACCCCGGAACCCCAAAACCGCTTATCAGGTGCAACAATGAAATCAGAAGCGATACTCACCCATGTTTCGGCGATCTTCAAACGCGAGATCAAGGCCTATTTCGGATCTCCGGTCGCCTATGTCTTCATAGCCGTCTTTCTGCTGTTGATGGGTTTTTTCACCTTCCACATCAGCCATTTCTTCGAAATGGGTCAGGCGGACCTGAGGGCCTTTTTCGAATGGCACCCCTGGCTCTACCTGTTTCTGGTCCCGGCGGCGGCCATGCGCCTCTGGGCCGAAGAGCTGCGCATGGGTACCATCGAGCTGGTCCTCACCTTTCCCATCACCACCGGCGAGGTCATCATCGGAAAATTTCTGGCGGCGTGGGCCTTCATCGGCATCGCCCTCGCCCTCACCTTTCCCATGGTGCTCACGGTGACGTACCTCGGCGACCCTGACCCGGGACCCATCGTCACCGGCTACATCGGCAGTTTTCTCATGGCCGGCGCCTTTCTCGGCGTAGGCAGCATGACCTCGGCCGTCACGCGAAGCCAGGTGATCAGCTTCATCCTCGCCGTCCTCATCTGTCTCTTTTTCATCCTGGCCGGCTTCCCCCCCGTCACCGCGATGATGGCCGACTGGGCCCCGAGGTGGCTTACCGCCGTCGTATCCGGCCTGGGCTTTCTATCCCATTTCGTGTCGATGCAGCGGGGCGTCCTCGATCTGCGGGACATTCTCTACTTCGGCTCCGTCATCTGTTTCACGCTGTTCGCCAACGGCATCATTCTTCAATACAAAAGGGCTTAGCACCGACACCGCATCGACTACAGGAGGCCACGCATCATGACAACGCATCACCCGCCGGCCGGACAAGCCGGCAAATCCTTTTTATCCATAGGAGGACTGCTCCTGGTGCTGATCATCCTGGTGCTCGTCAACGTCATCGCATCCAGGGTGAACGCACGATGGGACGTCACCGAAGGCAAGCTCTATTCCCTGTCGGACGGCACCCGGGAGATTCTCTCGAACCTCTCCTACGACACTGCCATCAAGGTCTTCTACACCCGGGACGAGACCCACACCCCGGTGCACATCAAGACCTACGCCAGGCGGCTGATGGATTTTCTCTCCGAATACGAACGCCACGGAGAGGGCAAACTCACCATCGAGCACTACGACCCCGAACCCGACTCCGAGGCGGAGGATCAGGCCGCGGCCTACGGCATCTCGGGCATCGACCTGCCCACGGGGGAGCGGCTCTATTTCGGTCTGGCGGCCGTGGCCGCGGATCAGGAGGCCGTCATCCCCATGATCGATCCGACCCGGGAGGAGCAGCTGGAGTACGACATCACCCGGATCATCGCCAGGGTGCAGTCCGCCGAAAAGCCGACCATCGGGATCATCAGCGCCCTGCCCGTCTTCGGCATGCCCATGATGGGCATGCCGCAGGAGGGCGGTCCCGAGCCGTGGATGTTCGTCTCCGAACTCCGAAAGAACCACGAAGTGCGGGAGATCAGTCCCGGGGCCGACAGCATCGATGAGAGCGTCGACCTGCTCATGCTCATCCACCCCAAGGGTCTCTCCCCGGCCCTTCAGTACGCCGTTGATCAGTATCTCTTAAGGGGGGGGAATCTCATGGTGTTCGCCGACCCGTTCTCGGTGAGCGAGCCGCCCCGGTCCCCGTCCAAGGCCTCCGACGGCCTGGCCGCCCTGTTCAAGGCCTGGGGGGTCGAGATGGACCTCGGCAAGGCGGTCGTCGACTTCGATTTCGCCACCCGCCTCAGGGGCCAGGACAACCAGGTGGAAACCAACCCCTTCTGGCTCTCGATGGACGCCGACGCCCTCAACCGGGACAACATCATCACGGCCCAGCTGGAAAGCTTGCTGCTGCCGGCGGCCGGTGCCGTTCTCAAGGCCCCGGACAGCCCCTACACATTCGAGACCCTGGTCCGATCCAGCCCCAATGCCGCCATGTCCGACACCATGATGCTCCAGCTCGGCGCCGAGGATCTGCGGCGGGACTTCAAGGCCGCCGGGACCCCCTTCGACCTGGCGGTTCAGATCACCGGCACCTTCAAGAGCGCCTTCCCCGAAGGCCCGCCCCGGGACCCGGAAAGCGGGACCGATAAACCGGGGAGCGACGAGCCCCGGAACACCGGAAACGGGCACCTCGAAGAGGGACAAGGTCCTGCCGTCGTCGTCCTCGTGGGAGACGCGGACCTCCTTTTCGACAACTACTACGTCAGCCACCAGAACTTTCTGGGGTTCAAGATCTCGCGAATGTTCAACGACAACCTCAATTTCGTTCTGAACAGCGGCGAAATGCTCATCGGAAGTCAGGCCCTCATCGGCATCCGCTCCCGGGGTACGTTCGAGCGCCCCTTCACCCGGGTCGAGGCCCTGGAGAAGGCGGCCCAGGCCCGCTGGCTGGTGCGGGAACAGGAGCTGATGCGCCGGATCGACGACACCAACCGGAAGCTGGAGCAGCTGGAGGAGCAGAAGGAGGCCGCCCAGCAGCTCATCCTGAGCGAGGCCCAGGAAGCCGAAATCCGCGCGTTTCAGGAGGAGCGTCGGCGCATCAACAAGGAACTCAAAACGGTCCGCCGCAACCTGAGGGCCGACATCGAACGCCTGGGCAACACCGTCAAATTCATCAACACCTTCCTGATGGTCTTCGTGGTCGCCGCAGCGGGCATGATCTACGGCTTGCGGCAGCGGCTGAAAAGCCGAAGGTGAACCTCGGCGGGAAACATCGGACAACCCCCTTTCGGTAGGGGATGGAGGGCATGAGACCATGAAATCCAAGACGTTTATCATATTATTGTTGATCTGCGTGCTCCTCGGCGCGGCAAGCTGGTTCCTTCTGGGATCCGGCCCGTCGACAGGCCGGAAAGCCGACGACCCGTCAGGAGATCCCCTCCTGACGGCCCTGCCGGTGAAGGAGATCCTTACGATCGAGATCACCGGACACCAGCGCGGCGTGCATCTGGAAAAGGGCGAGACGACCTGGCGCGTTCGGGAGCGGTACGGATACCCCGCTGATTTCGTAAAGCTCTCCGACCTCGTGCTGAAGCTGCGCGACATGAAGGTGGATCGCACCTTCCCGGCATCCGACGAGATTCTGGCTCGCCTGTCCCTCAACGCCCCCGACGGAGCATCCGATCCGTCCGCCGCCGATGCCCGGGGCACCCGGGTCGTCCTCAAGGGTCGGAACGACGCGGTCCTGTCCAGCGTCGTCATCGGAAAGACCCGGGATAGCGACACCGGAAGGGGCGGGAACTATGTCATGGTCGACGGGGACAAGGCGGTCTATGTCGTCGACAAAGCGTTCCACTTCCTCGATACCGACCCCGAAAAATGGATCGACAAGGAGATCCTGGACGTCGCGCCGGAACGGATCGCCGAGGTCCGCCGAATCGATCCGGGGGCCGGGGCGCCCCGCTATATCGTCCGGCGCCCTGACCCGGAAAAGCCGGCCGGGCTGCTCGACGTTCCGGCGGACAAAACCGCGGCGTCGGTCAAGATCAATCGCCTGATGGACGCTCTCTCCACCTTCCGGATCGACGACGTGGTCGATCCGAAAACCCCGGCGGAAGCCACCGGGCTCGACACCGGGGCCTGCTTCGAATACGGGCTGTTCGACGGCACCGTCTACACCCTTTGCCTGGGAGGCCCCGTGACGGACCATCCGGACCGCACCTATTTCAAGGCCCGGGTCGCCTTCACCCCGCCGTCCGAAGCCCCGGCGACGGCCCCGGAAAAGACGGCCCCTGCCGGGGAAGAAACGGCGGCCGACGCCCCCGAAGCACCGGTGGATCCGGCTGAAAATACCGATGCGCCCACCGACGGCACCGAATCGACGGCGCCGGCCCCGGAGGAGACGGTATCTGCCGGGACGGAAACGACGGCCGGCGCCCCTGAAACCCCGGCGGATCCGGCTGTCGCGGCGGCTGAACTGAATCAACGGATCAGCCCCTGGATCTTCGCCGTGCCGAAATGGAAGGCCGACCAGTTCATCCTCGACAAGGCCGATTTTTTCGAAAACAGAGAAAGTGATTAAGGGCTTCGGCAAGGCAATGTCGCTACCCCCTTCCCCTTTCTTCAACTCAGAAAATACGGATCCACGTCGATCACCACCCGCACCCCGGGGTGGCGAAACAGGTTCGGCGCCGCCGAGGAAACCGCCCGGACAAACCGGCGAAGCGGCCCGATCCGCAGGCCCTTGACCAGCATCTGCCAGCGGTAGCGGCCGGCGATCTTCTGGATCGAGGCCTCCACGGGTCCCAGAAGCGTCACCCATTTCCGGTAAACCGCCTCCTGCTGCAACAGCTCCCGGCAGACCGACCCCAGGGCCTCGGCCGTCTCCCGGGTCGCCTCGGGGTCGACGCCCGAGATCCTGAGCTGAATGATACGGGATACCGGCGGATAACCGAGGGCCCGGCGAAAACCGATCTCGACCTTGTAAAACGCCTCGTAGTCCTGTCGGGTCGCGGCGACGATGCTGAAATGATCGGGGGTGAAGGTCTGCAGAATCATCCGGCCGGGGGCATCCCCCCGGCCGGCGCGGCCGGCCACTTGGGCCAGGAGCTGGAAGGTGCGTTCCCCGGCCCTGAAATCCGGAAAACTGAGGGAAAGGTCCGCGCAGATGACCCCCACCACGGTGATGTTGGGAAAGTCGTGACCCTTGGCCACCATCTGGGTCCCCACCAGAACGTCCACCGCCCCTTTCCTCAGACTCTTCAGGATCCTGACGACAGACCCCTTTCGGGTGGTGGTGTCCCGGTCCATGCGCGCCACCCGGGCGTCGGGGAACAGGGCCTTGACCGCGGCCTCCACCTTCTCGGTCCCCATCCCCAGCAGTTTGATGGGGGCGGGTCCGCAGGCCGGACAGTCGCAGGGCGCCTTTCGGGTGTAGCCGCAATAGTGGCACCGGTAAACCCCGGCCAGGCGGTGGTAGGTCAGCGTGATGTCGCAGTGGACGCACCGGAGGGCCTCTCCACAGGCGGCACAAACCGGGAAGCTGGCAAAACCCCGGCGGTTCAGAAAGAGCAGCACCTGTTCTTTCCGTTCCAGGGCCGCGGTCATGGCCGCATGGAGGGGCGGCGTAATGAAGCGCCTCGCCCCCCGGGTGTCCGCGACCTTTTTGAGATCGACCACGGTGATCTCGGGAAGCGGGCGGGACGCCACCCGCCGCCGAATCCGAAGCTCCCTGAACTTTCCCGTGCGGACATTGTAGCAGGTGTGAACGGAGGGCGTCGCCGATCCCAGGATCACGACGGCGTCCGAAAGCTTCGCACGGACCACGGCGATGTCTCTGGCATTGTAAAGCAGATCCGCTCCCTGCTTGTAGGAGGTGTCGTGTTCCTCGTCCACGATGACGAGACCGATATGATCGAGGGGGGCGAAAACCGCGGACCGTGCCCCGATGACGACGGCGGCCTCCCGGTTCAGAATCCGCTGCCATTGATCCAACCGCTCGCCCGCGGAAAGCCCGCTGTGGAGCACGGCGACGGCCTCCCCGAATCGGGCCCGGAACCGACGCTCCATCTGGGAGATCAGGGCGATCTCGGGCACCAGCACCAGCACCGGGAGCCCCTTTTCCATCACCTTCCGGGCCAGATGGAGATAGACCTCCGTCTTCCCGCTGCCGGTGACCCCCGCCAGGAGAAAGGGACAAAACCCCTTGCCTGTGACGGCGTCCACTTCGGCGACCACCCCGGCCTGCTCCGGGTTGAGGGTTCGGGGGGTATCCGGTGGTATCGGTTCGCCAAAGGGGTCGCGATAGACCTGTTTCTCGTAGACCCGGACCAGTCCCTGCTCGACCATGGCGCGGACGAGCCGCGGCGCCGTCGGCACCTGGGCCTTGATATCGCTGATCGACATCTCCTCGCGGGACTCCAGGAGTGCCAGGATATCCCGCCGGGCCCGGGAAAGGGACGCCGGCGGCGTTCCGTCGCCCCGCGCCGCGAACCGTTCCATTCTCGGCCGGGCCACGCCCCCCTGGAGCACGGCTTCCCGCACCAGCCATCCCCGGTCCTCGAGGGTCTGCACCAGGGCCGCCGGCACGCGCCGCTCTCTCAGGTCCTTGAGACGACACGGCCCCGATTTCAGGCGGGTCATCACCTCCCGCTCGAGGGGTGTGAGATCCCGACCCCCCGCCTCGAAGACTGTCAGCCCCCCGGGAGTGGCCGAAACGGTCAAGCGGTCGTAAACGTTCAGTCCGCCGGGCAGGGCGCACTGAATCACCTCCCCCAGGGGGTGCATGTAGTAGTCGGCGACCCATTTGAAAAAAGGGATCATCTCCGGAGGAAAGAGGGGGACCGGATCCAGGACGTCCAGAATCCGCTTGACGGCATACCCTCCCGAAGGGACCGTCTCCCCCAGTACGTACCCGGTGACCCGCCGCCGTCCGAAGGGCACCAGGACCCGCTTTCCGGGGGTCGCCAACGGCGCGAGGGCGTCCGGGACCCCGTAGGTGTAGGATCCTTCGACGGGAAGGGCGACGGCGACGGCGATGTGGCAGGAATAGATCGTCATAATCAGGAATAGATTGTCATTCCGTATCAATCACATTATATACAGACGGGTCAACCCCATCGATACCCAACCCTGTTTCATTCATAAGGAGGCACCCTGATGGCAACATTCTCTTGACAAACTTGTCAAGGAACCGGGAAAATACACCTTCAACCGGCCGTTGGGCTGTTTCTGACCCTTTCCCCAACTTATATTTTCCACCCTGCATAAAGGAGGCCGCCGTGCCCGTCACCCTTGCCGACCACCCCCTGATCAAACACAAACTGGGGCTCATTCGCAAAGCCGACATCTCGACCAAGGACTTCAGAGACCTCTCCTCGGAGATCGCAAGACTGCTGACCTACGAAGCGACCAAGGACCTGGAAACGGAACAGATCACCGTCGAGGGGTGGGCCGGTCCGGTGACAGTCGATACGATCAAGGGGAAAAAGATCACCGTCGTCCCCATTCTTCGGGCCGGCATCGGAATGATGAACGGCGTCATCGACATGATCCCCTCGGCAAAGATCAGCCTGGTTGGCCTCTACCGCAACGAAGAGACCCTGGAACCCGTTCGCTATTACGTCAAACTGACCAGCAACATGGAGGAGCGGATCGCCCTCATCCTGGACCCCATGCTGGCCACGGGCGGCACCCTCGTCGCCACCATCGATCTGTTGAAGGCGGCCGGATGCACCCACATCAAGGGGCTCTTTCTCGTAGCGGCGCCGGAAGGCCTCAGGCGGCTCGAAAAGGCCCACCCGGACGTCGAGGTCTACGTGGCGTCCGTGGATGAAAAGCTGAACGACCTCGGGTATATCCTGCCGGGTCTGGGGGATGCCGGCGACAAGATCTTCGGCACCAAATAGACCGGTGCGCCCAGGAACCCCCAACCCGGGCAAGGAGCATCCCATGTCCCCAGACCCCTCGGACCGGCCCGGTCATCATGGTCATCGGGCTGGTCCTGGCGCCGGTGGCCGTCAACATGGCCATGGGAAAGACCGGCGACGGCGCGGCGGTCCTCGTTCCCGAAAGAACGGCCCTCTTTATTTCCATGCTGTCCCTGGCCGTCACCGTCCTGGTCTCCTTGAAGGGCAGGGGCATGCTGCGCCTCATTCCCATCCTCTGCGGCATCACGGCGGGGTATCTCGTCTCCCTCCTCCAGACCATCCCCACGCCGGTCATGGGCGGGATCATGCTGCTGCTCTTCGGCGCCATCATGGTCGTGGGGCTCAACAGCCTGGTCAAGGCGGGTGAGGATCTGATGGAACCCCGAAACATGTGCATCGTCTCCCTCGTCCTGGTCTTCGGCATCGGCGGTATGGTCTTCTCCGCCGGAGATTTCAGCATCAAGGGCATCGGGCTTTCAGGCATCCTGGGCGTTCTCCTGAACCTGGTGCTGCCCCGGAGTCGCCGTCCCGCGGCATGATCAGGCGGCCGCAAGAGCGGTCTGAACCTCCCGGGCGATCCGGCGGGCTGCTTCCCGGGGGTCTGCCGCGTCCCGAATGGGTCTGCCCACGACCAGATAGTCGGCCCCCCACCGGACGGCCTGTCCCGGTGTCGTGACGCGCTTCTGGTCGTCGGGTGAATCCTGGGCCGATGCGGGACGGATGCCGGGGGTCACCGCCAGAAAATCGGGTCCGAAGGCCTTCTTGACGGCGGCCGCCTCCAGTCCCGAGCAGACGATCCCGGCGCAACCCGCGGCCCGGGCCGTTTCCGCCCGGTTCATGACCAGCCGGGTCATGTCGGCGGCCAGTTCCGGCCGGAAGCCGGCGGCGGCGATATCCTCGCTGGAGACGCTGGTCAGCACCGTGACCCCCAGCACCCCCACCTTTCCACCGCTCCCGGCCACGGCGGCCCCCAGCATTTCAGGGCTTTCCCCGCAGTGGACCGTGGCGAGCGCGACGTCGAGATCCGCCACCCGGGCCATGGCGCGCGCCACCGTGGCGGGGATGTCGTGGAGCTTCAGGTCGAGAAACACCCGGGCCCCCCGGGAGCGGATAAACCGGACGATATCCGGCCC